>JANPDB010000102.1:0-1834 GCA_031431255.1 Acidimicrobiia bacterium
GGCTGGCCCGGGTCACCGATGGTTCCCCGATGGACGAAAGCGACATGGGAGATGTCGAGCGAGTTGTCGACCACCCGTGGCGCCGAGGCGGCCCACTCCTCGACGAACTCGACCCGCCACTCATAGCCCGCATCATGGCCATGGGGTGGCGTCGGAGCCGGCGCCACGGGCTCATCAACGCACAGCCACACCAAGCCGAACGACTCCTCGCAGGCCACAGTCGCGAGTCGCGCCTTCGGCGGTATCGGAAGGTCGGGGTCGAGCTGCGGAATGCGGGATGCTCGACCGTCGGATCCGTACTCCCAGCCGTGATACGGGCAGACGATCGACGCTTCGTTGCACCATCCCATCGAGAGCCGCGCACCCCGGTGCGGGCATTCGTCGAGGGCGGCCGAGACCGGGCCTCCGGCGGAGCGCCACACCACGAATCCGGTGCCGAACAATTCGACACGGTGCGGTGTGTTGGTGATCTCCGACGATCGTGCGACGGGATGGAAGTACCCACGCAGGCCGGTCATGTCGCTCACGAGCACCCAATCATCGTAGGGAAGCATCCGCGTCCGTTGGATGAACAGCGCGTTACCGAACGGTCCCTCGCCTCAGTCGGGCGGTGGCCCGTCAGTAGCTCGTAGCCGTGACGCGTCTACCGGATTTGGCGGATGGAGTCACTCGCTCCCCATGCGATGTCGGCCGTGATGACTATCGCTCCGAGCCGTTCGCCGAGGGCCAGACAGAGCCGGTCGGCGAGGGAAAGGCCTTCGCCCGATCTCCAGCGTTGAGCGGCCCACTCGGCGTCGTCGACCGTCACGTTTTCTATGCGGAGGTCGTAGCTCGCAAGCAAGGCGCGAACCAGTTCCCAGTCTCGACGCGCAGCCAGCACCTTTTGCGCGACCTCGGACCAATTGGCCGCCCCAATGCGAGCGTCGACGAGCGATGCCTCGACCACGTCGCTGCCATCCTCGTCCTGCACGAAGGCGAGGATGGCGGAGGCGTCAAGAACGTTCATTCGCGCTCGTCCGCTGCAGCCGCCGCGCGGCGTTCGCCGAGTAGTTCGCCGACGAGATCAAGCCCAGCCAGCTCCTCCTTGACCCGCGCCCGCAGTTGGCTTCGGGTCAACAGCACCAGACCGTTGTCGGTTTCGAAGAGGACCATTGGGGTGCCCTCGACCAGTCCGGCACGTTCCCGCACAGCCTGCGGGACGACGAATCGACCGCGGTCCCCAATTACCACGAGGTGTGTCCCATTCATGGCACCATGATACCACTGGGTCGCGCTGGTGGGATTGGAGCGACGGGGGGGTCCGACCCGTCACGCACCTCGCACCTCGAGTGCGGAGTCACTGATCACGTGATGGCGAGAAGCGTTCGACGAACGTTTTGCATGGCGTTCGCCGGCGCTCGGTCGAGGCGCTCGAGCAGATTGTCGATCGCGACGCTTCGAATCAGGTCGACGGCAAACACCGCGTCGTCAATGGGCACTCGCCACGGATAGTTGACCGGGTCGGTGGACTCACCGAAAACCTCGGGCACGACAAGCGAGCGGCCCGACACTCGGTGAAACCGCTCAGTCGAAACCACCAGCACCCGAATGCGAACCTCGGCATTCAGATCAGCACGATAGATGTCACCGGACTGAATCACCCGAGACGATCCAAAGCCGCATCGATCGCTGCTTCATGCTCACGCCGTCGGCGCAGTTCTTCTTCTGAGAGCGACGCTCGCCATGCCGCTGCGGACTCGGCCTGAGCCCAGAAACGGTCCGTCTCAAGTGCGTCGAGCGCTTCGATGATCGTCTCCTCGTAGGTTTCGCCACCGAGATCGCGAATGCGATCTCG
>JANPDB010000103.1:0-2590 GCA_031431255.1 Acidimicrobiia bacterium
ATCGACGACCAGGCGCCGCCTCCAGCATCCGCGAACACCCCACGTGGGTGTCCGCCGAAAGGCCTCACCATGTCTGCAGAGCTACCAGAGTCGATCCCCCTGCCCACCTCGGAAGAACAATCATCGTCAGGAACTGACGGCGCTCTTCGCTCTTCGCCGGAGTCGTCGCCTTCCGCCCGTTCGGGCGGGTCCGCCGCGGGAGTGTCCGATCCGCCTGACCCGGCCGACCCGGCCGCCGAGGCCGCCCGCAAACGCCGACGGGGGTCACGTGGTGGCAAGAACCGCCGTCGTCCGGCCAAACCGAGCGATCCCGCCAGCACCGCCATCTCGATCGACGGTGATGCCGACAGCCTCGGTGAGCAGCCGGAACTTCCCGACCCGCCGCACGAGGGGCAGGTCCGCGCCGAAGGCGACGACACCGACACCCTCGCCGACGTGCTGGCCGACTCCGCCGCCGTCCCGCTCAGCGACGTCGCCGACGACGCCCGTTCGGAATCTCCGGAGGGAGAGGATCGGCCCGAAAGCGACGCAGCCGCCGTTGTCGGCCGTCCACGTGGCCGACGGGGGCCCGGTGCAGTTGCCGAGGTCAAGGACGCCACCGAGGACCACAGCGAATCGTTCTCTCGCCCGGCCCGGTCCGGTGGAGACGCGGAGCGCGGTGGGCGCGGCAACGGGCGCGGACGACGCGGCCGTGGAGGAAGCATCGACCCCAAACGCGTCGCCGAACCGGCACGCGATGCGCCCCGGGACAAGAACGGCCGTCCGGTCGGCCGCTACCTGATGTGCGTACACACCCAGCCCGGCGCCACCCAGATCGCCGTGCTCGAAGGACGCTCGCTCATCGAGCACTACGTCAGCCGTCCGACGGACCAGGCGGCACAGATCCACGGGAACCTGTACCTCGGCCGCGTCCAGAACGTGCTCCCCGGAATGGAGGCCGCCTTCATCGACATCGGCACCCCCAAGAACGCCGTGCTGTACCGCAGCGACGTGTCGGTCGACCTGGGAGACGTGGAAGGGGGCGGCAGGAGCGCGAAGAAGCGCCAGAACGACAGCCGAATCGAAGACATGCTGCGCAACAGCCAACTGATCGTGTGTCAGGTCACGAAGAACCCCATCGGGGCGAAGGGGGCACGCCTCACCCAGGAGGTGTCGCTCCCCGGACGCTTCGTCGTGCTCATCCCCAACTCCGACACCTACGGGATCTCCAAGCGGCTCGGCGACGACGAGCGCAAGCGACTCCGCAAGATCCTCGACGAGGTCCGCCCCGAAGGTCACGGGCTCATCGTCCGCACCGCCGCCGAGGGCGCCACGGCCGAAGAACTCCGCGCCGACGTGGTCGAGCTCGGACGGCTCTGGTCGGAGATCGAGGCCAAGGCAAAACGGTCCAAAGGCCCGACCTTGCTGCACCGTGAACCCGATCTCGCCGTGCGCGTCATCAGGGAGGAGTTCAACCGGAACTACCGCGGCGTCGTGCTCGACGACCCCGAGCTGTACCGGGAGGTGCGCGACTACGTCGAACGGATCACCCCCGAGCTGGCCGACCGCGTCGAGTTCTACGACGAGGCCTCGGAGGGGTTGCCGCTGTACGAGCGACACCATGTGCACGAGCAGCTGCACAAGGCCATCGACCGCAAGGTCTGGCTGCCATCAGGGGGCTCGCTCATCATCGAGCGCACCGAGGCGCTCACCGTGATCGACGTGAACACCGGCAAGAACGTCGGCTCGTCGAACCTCGAGGAGACGGTCTTCCGCAACAACCTCGAGGCCGCCGAGGAGATCGCCCGCCAGCTGCGCCTGCGCGACATCGGCGGCATCATCGTCATCGACTTCATCGACATGGAGATCAGGGCCAACCGCGACGCCGTGATCACCGCGTTCCGGGGTGCCCTGGGCCGTGACAAGACCCGCACTCAGGTGTTCGAGATCTCCGAGCTCGGACTCGTCGAGATGACCCGCAAGCGCATCTCCGAAGGTCTCGTCGAGTCGCTCTCGGGCACCTGCCCAACGTGCGGCGGCCGCGGCATCACCTTCGACCAGGACCTCCTGCACTAAATCACCCTGCGGCGTGCCCGGGAGGGGAGCGCGGCTCGTGTAGAGTTGATCCCCTTATGTACGCAGTCATCAAAACGGGTGGAAAGCAGTACAAGGTCGCTCAGGGCCAGACGCTGCAGGTCGAACTCCTCGGCAAGGCCGACGGCGAGACCGTGTCGTTCGCCCCGATCCTCGTGGTCGACGGCACAACCGTCCTCACCGGCGACAAGGCCAAGGCGGCGACCGTGACGGCAACGGTCATCGGGACCACCAAGGGCCCGAAGATCACCGGTTACATGTACAAGGCGAAGGCCCGGGCCCAGAAGAAGTGGGGCCACCGCCAGAGCTACTCCACTGTCACCGTCACCGGAATTTCTGCCTGACGCTCGCGCGTCGGCACTCAACGGAGGTTTGCACTCATGTCAAAGACCAAAGGTGGCGGTTCGACCCGCAACGGTCGTGACTCCAATGCCCAGCGCCTCGGCGTGAAGGTCTACGGCGGCTCGGCCGTCTCGGCCGGCTCGATCATCGTGCGCCAGCGCGGCACCCAGTTCCA
>JANPDB010000104.1:0-15802 GCA_031431255.1 Acidimicrobiia bacterium
AGCCCTGTGTGGCTGGCACGAATCGGCGCGCCGATTCTCGGGAGCAGCGCAAGCCTGGCGCTGACCGGTCGACGGGTCGTCCCCACCCGCCTATTGGAGCGCGGCTTCACCTTCGAGCAACCCGACTTCGAGTCGGCCGCGCGGAAGGCACTCGGCGCCTGCGGGCTGCTCTGAGCTGAGCCGCATAGATTCACAATCGTGAACGAGCGGCAACCCGATGTCGATCTCCGGGCTGCGGTGGTCGTTCCGGCGCGGCCGGGCCCCCTTGTTCGACTCCGGGACCTCGAACGTGGTCGTGACGAGATCGACGAACTGCTCGACGACGTCTTTGGGGAACCGGATGATCGCGGGCCGGGTCCGGTTGACGCGGTCCTTGTCGTGGGCGGCTTCGGGGCGATCATCGGTGGGCAGGCGGCGTCCCTGCCTACGGTCGTGACGGTTTGCGGTGCTGCTGCGGTCGGGCTGGGTGCGGTGCTTCCGATGCGTTCGCTGTGGCGCGGAGTTGGATCGACGCGACGGTCGAGCCGTCTCCGATCGCTGCTCGGCGATGGCTTGCTTCTGCGAACCGACCACCCCAGCATCGAGCAGTTGCTTGCGGCGCACCAACGGCTGCTGAGCGCCACGGCACCGCTTGCGACAGCACCGCGGGCGCGAGTGCACGACGTCGCCAACGCAGCGCTCCTCGAGGTCGCTTCCCTTCTGGGCGGTCGCGGGCCGGGGGCACAGGTGGAGGTCGGCTACGTGGCGGCGAGAACTCACGCGCTCGAGGACCTCGCCGCAATCGTCGCAGACCCCCGCGTTGGGGATGGCGAAACTGACCGCAGGCGAGCGCTCGTCGAGGCGCGCCACGAGGTCGAGCAACTGGCCGGCAATTCGTCGCTGACCGACGCGTCTGATCTGTCGCGCGAACTGCTCGGCACCGATGACTCCTGATCCACAGGACTTAGACCACCCGACGACGACCGGCGCTCCCAAGGCGCCGTCCGTGGTGCGGCCCGAGCCCGAGCTCGGGCTGCTTGCGAAGCTCATCGCTGTTCCGCTCGCACCCTTCGTCGCTCTCTGGGACGGTGGGCGGGCGCTCGTCACGCGCGCGATTCCGGCGGGCGCGAAAGCAGTTGGGATGTTGCTGTCAGCCGGGCGCCGCCGAGTCGCCAGGGCGATTCGTCGACTCGGTTCACTTCTGCTCGTCCCGTTCCGGGCACTCGTGGGAGCCGGACGAGGAGTTGCAGCCACTGTGGGGTCATGGGGTCGGTCGCTCGGCCGAGGAGTGCTTGCGTTCGCCCTGCGCGTCGCATCGGCGGCCAGAAGGATGTGGAGCAGTTTGACCCGTCCGCTGCTGGCCGTTGCTCGACGACTCGGTCAGCTCGGGAGAGCGATCGGACGCCGTGTCGCTGCTCTCGCGCGCCGTGTCCTCGTGGCCGGTCGAGGCGGGGCTCGTGCCAGCGCGGTCGCCATGCGCGGCGTGTTGCGCCGGTTCGCGGTGGCGGCGCGTGGAACGGCCAGAGCGATTGGCCGGGCCGCTCGGGGCGCTTGGCGCCGTGTCATCGTTCCCGTCCGGCAAGGAGGCCGCTTCCTGCTCGGCCTCATTCGTCGGTTCGGCTGCGGTTTCGCGGCTGTAGTCCGATCGATTACGAGACCGGTCTCGCGCATTGCTTGCGGCGTTGGCTCGTACGGCTCGCGCGTTGTCACGTTCGGTTGCGTCCGTGTTGCGGCGCTTGGGTCACTCGCTCGGCGTGGTGGTCGCTGTGATCCTCGTCCTCGCCCGGAATGTTGGCGCCCGGCTCAAGACGCTGGTTGCGGGTGCCGGTCGAGCTGTCCGAGCGGTGTGGATGCGGCTGGTTGGCCCCCTCGTGCTCGCTGCCCGCTTGTCGTTCCGAGTAGGTCGGCGGATAGGCCAGGGCCTTGCCGCGGCCGGCCGAGCAGTTGCGAAGCCCGTTCGTCGCGCCGCTGGGGCGATTGCTCGTGGCCTTGCCTTCGTATCTCGCGGCGTCGCCGGCGTCGTTCGCCGTCTCGGCCACTTCATCGGCACCGGCGTTCGTCGAGTCCGAGATGGTGGCCTGCGGCTGGCGGGCGCGGTTGGGGTGTTCGGCGGCCGAGCCAGACATGTCATCACTGCCGGAGCACGAGTGGCGGGAAGACCGAGTCGGGCCGCTGGCCGAGTGGTCAGGAGCGCGGCGTGTCGCGTGGCCGTGGGAGTGAAAGCAACGGCGTCGCGGGCGCGCGCCTCGCTCAAACCGGTGATCGCCGTCGGCAGGCGTGCACGACTGGCGTCGTCGAAGCTCGTCAAGAGCGCACGCGCTTCCGCCCGGCAACTCGTCGCACAAACGCGACACGCGCTTCGAGCTGCCGTTGGACGCTCCAGCCGCCGGGGCCCAGGCGCCCGCGACGCTGCCGAAGGGTCGGGCGATCAGGGCGTCTGATCGACCGGTCGCGACGACCTTGGTCCCGGATTGGTCTTAGCAATTGCCGAAACCGACCGACCAGCGAGAACGGCCGAGGAGCCATTTTCCTCTGCTCACAGCCTTGTGCGGGCGACAGGACTTGAACCTGCACGTCTTTCGACACCAGGACCTAAACCTGGCGCGTCTGCCACTTTCGCCACACCCGCAGAGATGGACTCGTCCTACAGTTTGCACCCTTTTCACCCACCCTGAGGCTCAGTTAACGGTGCAACCTCACGTAGCATCTCCGCCATGTCACTTCCCGAGTTCACCGCTTCGTCGGCCAACGGTATGCCCCAGGGCGACGTCTTCGAACGTTTGCTGAAGGAACGCATTGTCTTCCTGGGCACTTCTGTCGACGACAAGGTCGCCAACGAGATCAACGCCAAACTGCTGCTCCTCGACGCCGAGGACTCGACCAAGGACATCTCGCTCTACATCAATTCCCCTGGTGGATCTGTATACGCGGGCATGGCCATCTACGACACCATGAACTTCGTCAAGTCCGACGTCGCCACGTTCTGCATGGGTATGGCCGCCTCGATGGGCCAGTTCCTCCTCAGCGCGGGCACCAAGGGCAAGCGCTACTGCCTGCCGAACGGTCGCATCCTCATGCACCAGCCGCTCGGCCAGATGCAGGGCACTGCCGCCGACATCCAGATCCACGCCGCGCAGATCATCAAGACCAAGAAGCTCATGGCCAAGCTCACCGCCGACGCGACCGGTCAAACGGTCGAACGCATCGAAGCCGACGCCGACCGTGACCGCTGGTTCACCGCCGAAGAGGCGCTGGAGTACGGTCTCATCGACAAAATCGTCTCGCACCGCATCGACGACTGACGTTGCAGGCGGGCTCCTGCCGGCCTGAAGTGTGAAGTCCGCAGGTCCGGGTCGCTCGTCGCCCCACGGCTCAGTCCTGAGCCTGCAGAACCGCTGCAGCTACTCGGGCTCCGCTGCGAAGCGCACCTTGGATGCTGGCCTGGTCGCGATGGTCTCCGGCTACGAACAACCCGCACATGGTTACCGGCCGTTCGAACGGCGACAGGGTGCGCTGAGTGGGCTGGGCATGGTGAATGTTGTACGTGCGCAGATGGTCCCAGTTGTCGACGTCCTTGCCGAACCACGTACGCAGCTGCGCACGCACGTCCGCTTCAAGCGTCGGTGAGCCGTCGCCAAGCACCGCTGCCACCACGAGGTGCCGCCCAGGCGGGGCATATGCGGGTGCGACGTTCGACATCACCGCCAGGTTGGTAACCGGCCCGTTGACCGGCCCGACGCCGTTCAGCACCACCAACTTGTCATCCAGCGGCGCTGCCTCGGCCGAGAAATATACCGACGAGACCGACTGGGAACCCACCGCTGGTAGCGAGACCCCGGCCGTTGCCAGCAGCGCAACCGCCGCCGGACCGTCCGTCGCCACGACAACACTGCGCGCCGAGATGGTCTCCTTGCCCACCTGAACTTCGTGAGACCCAACCCCGGAAACGGCAGCCTGCAGCCGGATGGTGTCACGCGGAAGTGCGGCCGCCAATTGCTGGGGGATGACGTGCATACCGTTCGCGGGGACGACGCTGCTGCCCTGTGCCAGCATGCGAAACACGAAGTCGAACATGCGGCTCGATGCGCCGAGCGACGCATCGAGCGAGATCCCTGCGAACAGCGGCTGCAAGAACGACGAGATCATCCGCTCGGAAAACCCGGCGGACCGAAACCGCTCCAGGGTGGTGGATTCCGGTTGTGCCCAGAGGTCGTCGAGCGACATCCGCTGCACCGTCTGCTGCAACTTGGCGATGCGCAGCTTGTCGCGGACCGAGCCAATCGGTGCTCTGGCGGTGGCCAGCGCGTGGCGTGGCTGGCGTAGTGGATCGCTGACGATGACCCGTCCTTCGGCCATCTGCACCATCGCACCAGGGTCGAACCGCTTCAGATCCAACGCCGAATAGTCGAGCACCCGCTGGGCCTCGGGGTATGCGGCCAGCAAGACTTGGAAGCCACGGTCAAGCAGATGCCCCTTGACCACATCGGTGCGCACGCGTCCACCGACACCGTCAGACGCTTCCACGATCTGCACCCGTTTGCCTGCTGCCGTCAGTTCTTTCGCAGCGGCCAAACCGGCAAGCCCCGCACCGACGATGACTGCGTCGAAATCGTATGTTGACATAGCGATCAGAGTTTCTCGCCAATAACTGCCGACAGGGCTGCGGCGATGTTGCTGTGCTGGAACGTGAAACCGGAGTTCAGCAGCTTTGTGGGCATCACGTTTGCACCGGAGAGCAGCATCTCCTTCACCATTTCGCTGCCGTACAGAAGCTTCAACGGTGCCAGCGGGATCGGGATCAGCGTGGGTCGCTTCAAGGCCCGGCCCAGGGCCTTGGTGAACACCGAGTTCGTGACCGGAGCGGGCGCCGTGATGTTGACCGGCCCCTCGATCGGATGTGCTGCATCGCCGAACAGGACATGGTCGATGGCGCGCACTTCGTCGGTGATGGTGATCCACGGCAGATATTGCGTGCCAGGGCCGAGACGCCCGCCGACGCCGAGTTTGAACGGCAGCAGTTGCTGCTTGAGGGCACCGCCCTTTGTCGACAGCACGATGCCGGTGCGCAGCTTCACGGTTCGAATACCTGCGTCCTGTGCTGCCTTGGTGCACGCCTCCCACTTGTCGACCACGTCAGCCAGGAAACCCGCGCCGACGGGGGAGTCCTCGTCCAGAATCATCGAGCCGCGGTCGCCGTAGAAACCGATCGCCGACCCGCTGGCGAACACGCTGGGCTTTTGCTTCAGCGCGGCGATCGTCTCGGCAATCAAGGTGGTTCCCTGCACTCGCGAATCAAGCACCTTGCGCTTGTGTTCCTCTGTCCACTTACCATCGCCGATGCCGTGGCCCGCAAGGTGGACAACTGCGTCGACACCTTCCAGCGAGTCGGCGTCGATGGTGCCGGCCGCAGGGTTCCACAGCACGTCGTTCCCTGTGGGGTTGGTCCGCACCACTCGTTTGACCGTATGGCCTGCGGCTCTCAGGTGCGTGCACAGTGACGTGCCGATGAGGCCTGTGGCACCCGTGACAGCAACGGTGCGGGGACGAAAAGAACCATTCATACACTCAATGCTAGGGATGGTCGAGCGTGAACCGTGAACCAGGACCGAAACCGGTTGATGGTTGGGCGTTCGGTCGCTCCTGGAGCGACCGAACGCCACAACTCCTCTCACAGTCAGCCTCACGTGGGACCACCGCGTGGTTCGACGGCGCCCTGTGGAGTTCGTCCGCTGACATCCGCACCACCACCCGATACCTTGACGACCCAGCACCCTCGACTGACGCCCCAACGCGATTGGATTTGGGCGTTCGGCAGGGTGGCGTGCCCGGATTGGGTCTGCTTGCGTGGTTCCCCACAGAAAACCCACACCCAATCCAAACATCGCCACGCCAGTTCGTGCCCGACAATTCGCAACCCTCACCGAATGCTATTGACAGAGTCCCGCAGGCCTGCTGCTTGTGCACCGGTTGTGTTCGATGGTGATGCCGGACCCGGCGGAGATCATGATCACATCGAACGCTCCGGGGTACGGAACGCCCGCGGGATCGAGGCCGTTGTCGGTGATCTTGTTCAGGCGGACGGAGATATCGGATGCCACGACAGTCGGCGACGTGTCACGCACGACCACGCCGGCGGCGCCGAACGGAAGACCTCGTGCGATGTTGTCAGACGTGTTGTCGGTGATCTGGTTGCCGAACACCCGAACGTTCCGAGCGGCCTCGATCATGATTCCCGTGCCGGTACGCAAATTCGGTGCCGCTGGTTCAACGCGGTTGTTGCGTTCGATCACGTTATGGCGAACCTCGATGTCTTCGTAGCCGGGATCGACATACAGCCCGACATGGTTGTCGAACAGATGGTTGCCTGCGATCACAACATGGGACGACGCAAGACATATGCCGTTGATGAATCCGGAGATCTCATTCCTCGTCATGCTGCTTCGGTCTGACCCTTCCAGGCAGATCCCGATCACCGACGGAGTCGCAGGCGGATTGATCATTTGGTTCCCGCGAACAACTGAGTCCGGGGCAGCGCTCGTGACGACAGCAAAGGGCCCGCCCGCCAGGATGTAATTGTTCGCAATGACCGCTCTTGGCGTGCCCGCAAACGCCATGCCGACTTGAAAGCCCTCGACATCGAATCCGGTGACTCGGACATCGCTCACGGCCCGTTTCGTTTCGGTCACTGGCTTGTGCTGCACGACCGCGTCCCACGCACCGAATGCGACATCGCCGATCACACAAATGCCGGCGTGGGCCGGGGGAGCCGTCGCTACCCGACCGAGCACGGCGATTCCCGTGCATCCGTTCGCTACGAGCGTCGCTGGCGGGATGAGGCGGGCTCCCGCAGCACCATCGAGGGAAATGCCGTCCTTGGTGATGACAAGTTGTTCCCGGTATGTTCCGGCCTTCACCCGGATTTGGGTCCCGGCCGCACTTGCGTCGATTGCGGCTTGAATCGATTCGCCGGGCTCCACGACCCGGGTCGCCGACCTTGTCGATTGTGCGTCGGCCGCCATTGGCGCCGTCATAGCGGCAAGACTGACACCGAGTCCGGCGACGATGATTCGTCCTCGATTCCTCGCCCATTCTCCTGACGAACTTCCAGAACGGAACGGCTGGTTACTTCTGCGATTCATGGCTCTCTCCAATTGATCGTTTTCACGAAAGAAGATGGCATCGGATGATTCCATCCAGGAGCGACAATTCCGTCGTAGCTCCAACACCGATGGCGGTGTCTGGTCGTTCACTGTGCGATCACGGCGAAGGCAATGCGTCCCCCGGTCGGGGGACTCGATGGGTGAGGTGACTGCAACGGTGACGCCCGACACTCCCCCTATCGGCGAAGCTGGCCGCAAGTCGTCCAGGCGCAATTGGCGACACACCACTGCGCTGGAGGGGCGTATTCGATGGCCGCCCGCGATCGAGACCAGAGTGGTTTCAGCTGTGCCAACACGAACATTCGTGTCGGTGCGCCGGCGGCACGCCAGGCGCGACAGGATGGACCGTGGAGAGCACGGGCGCCACGGTTCGGCAATGGTCGTCGGCAAGGGCGCAACGAGCGGCGAACGAGCAACCCGGAGCACCTCCGTTTCGCATCGGGGCCGATCCCGGGATGGTGACCAGTCGGGTGTGGGCAGGGTCTGAGAGGTGTGGCGCTGCGGCGAACATCGCCCGCGTGTAGGGATGGCGACGGTCCCGTGCCAGCACCGAAGCAGGTGCCTGTTCGACAACACGCCCCCGGTACATGACGGCGACATCATCAGCTCGCGACAGAGCGACACCCAGATCGTGAGTGATGAGTAGCACCGCCATCTCGTGAACTCGTCGGAACATGTCGATCAAGTCGAGAACCTGAGCCTGCACCACCACGTCGAGCGAACTGGTCGGCTCGTCGGCGATGAGCAAACGGGGCCGACAGGAGAGCGCGATGGCGATGGCGACGCGCTGGCGAACGCCGCCTGACAGCTCGTGCGGATACTGGCCGGCTCGCCGCTCCGGCTCAGCGACGCCGACGGCAGCGAGCAGTTCTTCGGCATGTGTGCGAGCCTGAGCCTTGGACATGCCGAGATGCAGTCGCGCTGGTGCCGCGATCTGTGAGCCGATGCGCATAACCGGGTCGAGCGACGTCATCGGGTTCTGCAGGACCACCGCGATGTCGCGCCCTCGCCTCTTTCGCAGCTCGGCGTCCGACAGGCGTAAGAGGTCTGTGCCATCGAACAGGATGGCGCCGGTCACGTTCGCCCCGCCCGGCGAGAGGCCGAGAATCGTCCGCGTGAGCAACGTCTTGCCGGCCCCCGACTCCCCAACGACAGCCAACATGGAACCCTTCTCGATACGCAACGTCACGCCGTCGACGGCGTGATTCTGGCCTTGACGCGTAGCGAGAACGTTGTGGACATCACAGAGCTGCACGAGAGCGTTGCCGTTCGCCGTAGGTGCTGACTGTTCGGTCTGGCGCTCAAAGGCGCCTTCGTGCGGCACAGCCGAAGTGAACGTGTCCGGTGACGCGACCACATGTCGATCGCGCGCACGTTGGCGGGTTCTTCCGAGCCACTGGGCCTGCAACCGATCACCGATTATGTTGAACGACAGCACCGTGAGAATGATCACGGTCGCCGGGCAGATGGACCACCACCACATGGTCTGCAACTCCGGACGTCCACTTGCCACCAGGCGACCCCAGCTTGCGTTCTCGAGCGGAACCCCCAATCCGACGAATGACAACGCGCCTTCCAACAAGATGGCTACGCCAAGAAGGAGGAACAGGAACGAGCCAGCCGTGGCCGCGACGTTCGGTGCAATCTCCCGAACGATGATCCTCCAGTGCCGAGCGCCAGCCATCCGTGCGGCGAGTACGTAGTCGCCGCTGAGTTGCGTGACGGTTGCGGCCCGTAGGACACGGGCCACGGTGGGTATGGTCAGGATGCCGATGATCGCGACGATCGAGAAGAGGTTCTGTCCGACGTAGAGGACGATCGCCGACGCCAACACCAACGCAGGCATCGCGGCAGCCGAATCGAGCAGCACGGTCACAACCCGGTCGGTCCATCCGCCGAAGTACGCAGCGGCCATGCCCAATGGCACGCCGACAATGAAGGCGATAGCCACCGACCCGAACGCAACGATGATCGCGACCCGGGTGCCGTGAACGCAGATGGCGAAGAGATCCTCGCCGAGTCGGGTTGTGCCGAAAGGATGGGCGAGGCGGGGCGAGAGTCGCCTGGCTGACGGGTTGATCTCGTTCGGCCGGAACGGGAGCCACGACGCCGATGCCGCCAACAACGCGATCACGCTGGTCCAGGCGGAGGCCAGCCAGAACCCAACGCCACGGGCAGGCACCACCACCCTGCGTGTCACCGAAACGCCTCCCGTCGGATTCGGGGGTCGAGCACGGATCGCAGAACATCAATGGCGAAGTTGACGACGACGAATGCTGCGCCGATGACCAGCACACCACCTTGCACGATGAAGTGTTCGCGCCGCCCGATAGCTTCAATCATCAGGCTTCCCATACCGGGAATCGCAAAAATGCGCTCGACAATCAGCGAACCACCGATGAGCGATGCAAACTGAAGGCCGACGAGGGTGAGCATCGTGAAGGACGATTGTCGCAACGCTCGGCGCCACAGCACTGTTCGCGGGCTTTCTCCCATCGCCCGAGCGAGAAGCACGTGATCTTGCGTCAGGGTGACCGCCAGATCGGTCCGCAGGGCGCGGGCGTAGACCGCGGTGAGCGGCACGGCGAGGGTGCACGTGGGGAGCACGAGTGACTTCATATTGCCGATCGGGCTGTCGCTCAGTCGAACGAACCCGAAGGTGGGAAGCCAACGCAACTTCACTGCGAACACCAGCAGCAGCGCGATTGCGGTGACGAACGGTGGAATCGCAAGTGCGGCGAATGACCCGGCAGTCACCAGACGATCGAACCGTCCGTCGACGTTGTGAGCCGCCCACATCCCTATCGGTACTGCCAACAACAGTGCAAGAACCTGAACCGCCAGGACGAGCTCGACCGTGACCGAGAGACGCCGACGCAGGAGATCCACGACCGGTTCTCCGGTCTCCTGTGATTGTCCGAGGTTCCCTCGGACAACGCGACCGACCCAGATCCCGTACCGGACAGGGAGCGGTCGATCAAGACCGAGTTCGTGGCGCGCCGCGGCGACGTCTTCAGGCGAAACTGCCACACCCGAGAACAGCTGCGTGGTCGGATCTCCGGGGAGGAGGCTGGTGAGCGAGAAGCTGACGAACGACACGACGAGGAGCACCGCCGCCAGCACGACAAGTTTGCGCAGAAGGAGCCGGATCATGGGCGAAAGCCGGGCCCACCCTCGTCCTGGAGCGGCGAGCAACTCAACAGACGAATCCGATCGTGCGCACCGGAAGTCGATCGTCGTCGGTGTCGGTTCCGCACAACCGCTTGTTGAAGATGTAGTTCGTGGTGCCGGCGGGTCCGATGAGGAACGGCGCGTCACGACGGAACAGCTCCTGGACTTTCGCGTAGGCCTCCTTTCGTGCAGCCAAACCGCCTGTTCCCGAGCGACCCTGCTCCAGAGCGAGATCCATCTCCGGGCTCTTGTACTTCGCGTAGTTGAGTCCCGAACCACTGAAGAGCGCGTCGTAGGCCGTCGGATCCGGATCCTTCTCCAACCGGAAGGTCCAAAGTGCTGAGTCGTACTGGCCGGCGGAGACCGCTTGGATCACGGAGTTGATGTCGGGCAGGATCTGGACCTTCGCATCCATACCTGCGTCCTGCCACATCTTCACCAGAATGCGCGCAAAGTCGTCACCGCCGGAAGGGCTGATCGCCAAGCTGAAGGCCGGGTCACGGTCCTTCTCACGGACATAGGCCGCGACGAGGTTGCGGGCTTCGGACTGGGAAAACCCGATCCGCGTCTCCGGGCGTGCGTACCACGGGTTGTTCTTCGGCCATAGCCCGTACCCAATTCCGTCGAATCCCGTCCCTCCCTCCACCACGGCTTTGACCACCGTCCAATCGATGGCCAGCGATGCAGCCCGCCGAATGCGGGCATCGTCGAATGGTGGCTTGGCATTGTTGAACAGGGCGCCGACCG
The DNA here is from genome assembly GCA_031431255.1 of Acidimicrobiia bacterium. Taxonomy (GTDB): domain Bacteria; phylum Actinomycetota; class Acidimicrobiia; order Acidimicrobiales; family JANYDT01; genus JANLQX01. Next base: position 11,058 of record JANPDB010000104.1, read on the forward strand.
TCAGGGCCGTGGGTGGCGTGGCCGTGTTGAAACCCAAGTCCTTCGCCTGAGCCACCAGTGCTGGAAATAGGGTCGAAAGGACATCGACGCTGCCCGCGCGAAGCGCCTCGAACTGCGTGTTCGGATCCGGAATCTGACGGATAACGACCCGGTCAAGACGAGGCTTGGGGTCTCCCCAGTAGGTCGGATTGCGCACGAAAACGATGCGTTCACCGGGCGAGAACTCTTTGAGGATGTACGGACCGGTGCCGGCATCACTCGGCTCACGCGCGATTGCGTCCCCCTTGGTTCTGATTGCGGTGGGCGAGAGCATGACGCCCGCACCGGTACCCAAGAGAAAGGGCAGCGCAGCGTACGGCCTGTCGAGCCCGAGTCGAACGGTCAGGGGGTCAACAACGGCAATCGTCTTCACGAACTGCATGCGCGCGGCGAACAACCGTGCCTTGCGTGCCCGTTCGAGGTTGAACTTCACGGCCTCGGCATCGAACACGGTGCCGTCATGAAACAAGACACCGGCTCGGAGGTTGATCGTCCAGGAGAGACGGTCGGGCGCTTCGGTCACTGATCGGGCCAAGACGGGAATCGCGTCGCCGACGTTGGGCAACTGCACGAGGGTCTCGAACATGGCGTCCATCGCAGGCCCGCCGATGCCAATAGCGAGTGGATCGAGCGAAGGGATCATGCTTGTCGCCGCAATGGTTACGGCGCCGCGGGCGGCTTGGGTCGGGGTGGCGCGAACCGTCGTTGTGGCGGCGTTCCCGGAGGCCTTCGTTCTCTTCTTCGTTGCCGCGCCACTGGCATGGGACGTCAATGAAAATGCCAACACGGCCGTGGCGACCACTCCGGTCATGAGTCGCCTGGCGGTCCGGTGCCGACCGCTGCCTCGCGGTTGCGGAACGTAGTTACTCGTTGATCTCATGGCGACCGTCCTTTGGCAAGTGATGCTCTCACGCTTCAAAGATCCCGGCATGTCCCGTGACAGAACCCTCTCCGCTCCGCCATGCTGAGGTCTCCATCGGGCCCATGCATCCCCCGAACGGGGGACGGGACTGGTCAAGGCGGCGTCGGGTTCACGACGGAAAGCATCGCCTTCGTCGTGAACCCAGGGACTCAGAGTCCCCTGCGCGGGGGATTACTCATTGCACCACGCACCTGATGATGACACCATGATCTCTCTTGAGGCACCTCAACCCCACCAGCAGCACCAACGAGACCCGTCCTCTCCGGAGCGCTCCTCGTGGGTACGACCGTTGCGGTGGGACGACGTAAGCGTGACGGTGAACGGCTCCCCGCAGGGAGATGAGTTCGCGTTGCCGATCGGTACGGTCACGTTCCTTCTCACTGATGTTGAGAACTCGACCCTCGCATGGCAGGCCGCCCCAGCCGAAATGGGCCCGGCAATTGCGCTCCACTACGAGATTCTCGACCGTGCAGTCTCGGCGAACGGCGGCGTTCGCCCGCAGGAACAGGGCGAGGGCGACTCGATCGTGGCCGCCTTCGGTCGCGCGTCAGACGCGCTTCGGGCCGCCGCGCAGGCACAGGTCGAACTCGATGCCCAGCGCTGGCCCGGCTTACCTTCGCCCCTGAAGGTCCGGATGGCAGTGCACGCAGGGGAAGCGCAACTGCGCAATGAAGCGAACTACGTCGGGCGCACCATCATTCGAACCGCACGCCTGCGAGCGATCGCCCATGGCGGCCAGGTCGTGATCTCCCAGGCGGCACGCGACCTGGCTCTCGATCAGATCGGTGACGAATTCACGCTCATCGACATGGGAATCCACCGGCTCAAGGACCTGGCCCGACCCGAGCATGTGTGGCAACTCGTCCTTCCGGGTGTCACACGGGAATTCCCGCCGTTGCGGTCCCTCGACGCGTCGCCCAACAACCTTCCGACCGCCGGTTCAACCTTCGTTGGTCGCCAGCGGGAGGTCGACGCCGTCGTCGCCGTGTCCTCGGCGAACCGGCTCGTGACGATCGTCGGAGCTGGCGGTGCCGGCAAGACCCGCCTGGCCCTGCAGGCTGCAGCCCACATCGCTGATCAGTTCGTCGATGGCGCATGGTGGGTCGAGCTGGCGCCGGTCGAAAGCAGCGACGTCGCGAGGGTCACTGCAGATGTGCTTTCGGTGTCCAACGCCGGCTCGCTCGCTGACCGTCTGAAGGGTCGCGAGATGCTGCTCGTGTTCGACAACTGCGAACACGTTCTCGATGCGGTCGCGCCTCTGGTCGAACAGCTCCTTCAACGGTGCCCGAACGTCCGTCTTCTTGCCACAAGTCGTGGACCGCTCGGGGTGCCCGGAGAATTCACCTGGCGGGTACCGCCTTTTTCCGTCCCGGCCGAGAGCGAGCGCCCGTTTCTCGAGCGCCTGATTCAGTATGAAGCCGTGCGCCTGTTCGTCGACCGGGCGAGCCGTGCACGGCCGAACTTCACCCTGACAAACGAGAACGGGCCTGCCGTGGCCGAAATCTGTTCCCGCCTCGACGGCCTTCCGCTCGCCATCGAACTGGCGGCCGCTCGGGCCAAGTCGATCACCCCGCAGCAGATTCTCTCCGGTCTCGAAGGCTCGATGCGTTTGCTTACGGGCGGTTCGCGTCTGCTGATGCCTCGTCAGCAGACGCTCGAGGCATCGATCGCGTGGAGCCATGATCTGCTGGCCGAGACGGAGAAGGTCCTGTTGCGAAGGATCTCGGTGTTCGTCGGAGGCTTTGATCTGGACGCCGCCGAGCACGTCTGTGCCGACGAGGCAGCAATCGATCAGATGCAAATCCTCGACTCGCTCGAACGTCTTATCGACCAGTCACTCGTGCAACTCGACGACGTCGGTCCCGCCGCACGGTATTCGGTTCTCGAAACGGTCCGGCAATTCGGTGCTGCCCGTCTGACCGATTCCGGGGAAGCATTGGCGATCGCGAGCAAGCACTGCGACCACTACCTCGCCCTGGCAAGAAACTTGGCTCCGCGGTGCGAGACCGCGGAGCAGGACGCGGTGCTCCTACGGCTGGTTCCCGAGCGCTCGAATCTGGCTGCTGCCTTGAGGTACACGCGTGATCAAAGAACACTGGACGATTTCGTCTGGGCCATTTGCAGCCTGGCTCCTTTCTGGGCGACCGGGGCCATGCCGCTGCAAGGCAAAGCTTTCGCGACCGAGGCCTTGGACCTCGTGGGAGCCACATCCCCGCTTCACCGGGTAGCCCTGCTGCGGGCTCGAATCCAGTGTCTTCAACAACTCGGCCAAGTGGTGCTTGCGCACGCCGACGCGACCGAGTGCCTGTCGGTGGCCGGGTCTGCCCAGGTCGACTACCCGGTCGGCCGGGTGCGGACCCTTGTTGCACGTCTCGCCTCGACCGTCGATCCCGAACGCGGGCAGGCACTTTACGACGGAGCAGAGCAGGCGCTGCGAGCGACCGGCGACGAGTTCGGCCTTGTCATGCTGCGTGTCACTGCGGTGATCGCGGCGATCGCCCGTGGTGATCACCGCCTGGGTCGCGCGCTGGCCGAAGAACTCTGGCCGATCGTCCTTCGTCTCAACTGCCCTACGCCGATCGTCATTCTCGACAGCTGGCTCGCCGGTGCCGCCACCGAGTGCGCACATCACGCCGCGTACCGGTTTCATATGGACCGGTACCGCAAGCTCCGCTCGACTGCTGTGCCGATCGCCGTGCAAGAGCTGACGTACCGGGTCATGTACGCGTTTGACCTCGGACTCCCGGAACCGACGTACGAGGAGCTCGAGGCGAAGTACGCAGAAACCGAGCGCCTCGGGTATGAGTCCGAAGCGATAAGCATGCTGCTTACCATGATCGTGTGGACGCTCCTCCATGGCCAGTACGAGCGTGCACTGGCCCTCGCCGGAAGCGGCGAAGATCCCCGCATCCCTCCGGCCCAGAAGGCGCCGTTCATTCACGTCGCGGCAATGGCATTGTGCGGCCTCGGCCGTGTCGATGAAGCGTCCGCTCTCCTGGCCCAGGTCGCCGTTCCGGCCGCCGCCGTGCGGCCCGTGCCCTTTTCGACCAATCGTCTCATCGCTGGTCAGATCGCCCTCCTGCGCGGAAACCACACAGAAGCCGAATCGTTGGCACACCAGTCTCTCGAAGTCTCCGTGTCTCAGGAGATGTACCCGAACGTCTTCGCAGCGTTCGGGTTGTTGACGGCGTTGGCGGCAGACCGCGGCTCGTGGAAGGAGTGTGCCCGACTCGCCGGCATCGTCGCCGCGTTGCGCGACAAGGTGCCCTTCAAGCGAGGACGAAATCCATGGTCGCTGGCCGCGGAAAGCAGTGAGGACAAAGCAAAGGTGGCACTTGGAGTTGCCGCGTACCAGTCCGCATTTGACGAGGGGGCCTCGCTGGACCTTCCGAGCGCGTTCGAATACGTGAGACGAGCCCGCGGTCATCAGGGACGGCCGACGATCGGCTGGACAGCGCTCACGCCGACAGAACGGCGCGTCGCTGAGTTGGTTCGGAGCGGGAAGTCCAACGCCGAGGTCGCGGCCGAACTGCTCATGGGTGCCGAAACGGTGAAGACCCATCTGTCGCGGGTGTACGCGAAGTTGGGGGTCGGCAACCGCACCAAGCTCGCTGCCTTCCCCACTCCTCCTGACGAACGGTGACATTCGCCGGACTCCAGCGGTAATCCGCCGTGGTGAGTTGTGGCGTTGGGGGGCGGGCGGTGCGGCCGAACCCGGAACCGGAGCCCGGGCCCCAGAGGGTCATTTACAGGTGTGAAGCGAAAGGGGCGGGGGTGGTGGGGG
>JANPDB010000105.1:0-5770 GCA_031431255.1 Acidimicrobiia bacterium
GTCGAGCGCCGAGACCGGCTCGTCACAGATGATCACCTTCGGGTCCATGACCACCGAACGGGCGATGCAGATGCGCTGACACTGGCCGCCGGAGAACTCGTGGGGCTTGCGGGTGCCGGCTTGATCGGCGTCGATGCCGACGGTGTCGAGCACCTTGCGGACGCGTACTTCGCGCTCTTCCTTGGTGCCGATCTTCCAGATGCCGAGTGGCTCGGCGACGATGTCGAGCACCTTTCGGCGCGGGTTCAGCGAGCTGATCGGGTCCTGGAAGATCATCTGCATCCGCGGTCGCAGCTTGCGGAGCTCCTCGCCGTGGAGCTTGGTCAGCTCTGTCCCTTCGAGCATCACCGTGCCCGACGTGGGACGCGGGATCTGCATGATGGCCTTGCCGGTGGTGGACTTCCCGCAGCCCGACTCGCCCACGAGTCCGACGGTCTCTCCCTCCATCACGTCGAGCGAGATCCCCGACACCGCATTGACTTTCAGTCCCTTGCGTCCCACCGGGAACTCGACGACGAGATCCTCGATCGTGAGCAGCGCCGTGCCCTGCGGACGCAGGTGCGCCTTGCCGGTGCCGGCCATGTCAGTTTCCTTCCGGTGCCGCAGCGGACACGAGCTTGTGGGTGTTGATCGAGACCGGCTTCCAGCAACGGAACAAGTGGTCGGGCTCGCCCGGCACGGGAGTGAGCGGCGGAAGCTCGGCTTGGCATTTCGCGTCGGCGTAGACACAACGCGGTGCGAACCGGCAACCACTTGGCGGATCGATCAAGTTGGGCGGACGGCCCGGAATCGACTCCAGGCGGGTGTGGCTCGGATCGGACAGCTTGGGGATGCTCCGGAACAGCGCCTCGGTATAGGGGTGCTTCATGTCGGTGAAGAGCTTGTCCGTCGGCGCCATCTCGACCGCCTGGCCGGCATACATCACGATGATCTCGTCGGTCCGGCCGGCGACGACACCGAGGTCATGGGTAACCAACACCATGGCCATCTGTCGTTCTTGCTGCTGCTGAGCAAGGAGGTTCAGAATCGTCTTCTGCACGGTGACGTCGAGGGCAGTGGTCGGCTCGTCGGCGAAGAGCAACTTCGGGCCGCAGGCCAGCGCGATAGCGATCACGATGCGCTGGCGCATGCCGCCCGACATCTCGAAGGGGTATTGGTTCAGGCGCTTCGCCGGCTCGGGGATACCGACGGACCGCAGGAGCTCCTCGGCGGTTTCCATGGCGAACTTCCGGTCGACGCCGAAGTGCAGCCGCAGGCCTTCAGTGAGCTGGCGGCCGATCTTCACCACCGGGTTCAGCGAAGTCATCGGATCCTGGAAGATCATCGCCATACCGACCCCGTAGAGCTTTCGGGAGTCCTTGGCGTCGAGCTTGGAGGTCTCCTGACCGGCGAAGATCACCTCTCCCGAGCGGATCACCCCCCGCTTGGGGAGCAGGTTCATGATCGAGCGCGAGAGCACCGACTTCCCCGAACCGGACTCACCGACGACACCGAGGGTCCGTCCCTCGCCGAGCGTGAACGACACCCCATTCACCGCCTGAACCACACCACGATCGGTTTTGAAATGCGTGACCAAATCACGAACTTCGAGAAGTGCCTTGCCACCATCGGCGCTGCCGGCAGACGACATCAGATGTTCCCCTGCTTCACTTCAAGTCGCTCACGGAATTTGTCACCGATAAAATTCAACGAAAGTACGGTGAGGAAAAGAAAGGCGGCGGGCACGAACGTGGTGTTGGGTGCCGCTTTCAGCTTGCTCAGGCCTGCGCCGATTTGCAGCATTTTGCCCCACGAGATGGTGCTACCGCTTAGGCCGGCGCCGAGGAAGGACAACCCACCCTCGATCACCATGACCGACCCGACCGCCACCAGCGAATAGGCCAGCGCCGGTTTGATCACGTTCGGCAGGATCTCTCGCACCAGCACGCGTCGGGTCTTCGCTCCCATTGACCGTGCCGCCACCACATACTCCCGCGACGCTTGTTGCAACGTTGCGGCGCGGACCACCCGAAAAGTGATCGGGATCGACAGACTCCCCAACGTGGCGATGAACTTCCACACGCTCACTCCGCCGCTACTCGCGCTCAGCACAGAAACGAGAAGCAGCAAGAACAAGAGGGGCGGAATCGACAAAATGGCGTTGGTTGCGAACACGAGAACCGCATCCAAGCGACCACGAAAATACCCAGCCAGCATGCCTGCCCATCCACCGACCAAGAACGCCAAGAACACCGTCCCGAAACCGACGATCAACGAAACCCGGGCACCTTTCAGTGCGTACGCCAGGAGATCGTTCCCACTGTCGTCGACGCCAAGCAAATGATTGCGGGTGATCGAACTCGTCCAATCACCGGCCCCGACGGCCGCGCCGAGAAGGAAATCAGGATTGTCGGTCTTGCGTACCGGCAGGATCGGGGAAAAAATGGCCGCCAGGGTCAGGGCAGACAGCCATGCCGTGGCCAGCCAAAACGAAATTCCCCACGGCTTGCGTTTCGGTGGTTCGGACAACGCGACTTTGACCGTCACTGTCCCTTCGGCGGCGTTCATGCGAGTGACCGGGCGACGCGAACGCGCGGGTCGATCACTCCGTAGAGGAGGTCAACGACCGTGGCGACGAGCAGGATCACAACCGTGATGATGGTGACGACACCGAGTACGAGCAGATACTCGCGCTGGGCAATACCGGATATCAATAGCGAACCGAGGCCGGGAAGGTTGAAGAGTCGCTCGACGATCACCGCGCCACTGATCAGCCCACCAAGGTTGATGCCGGCGACGGTAATGAGCGTGAGACTCGAGGGCCGAAGGGCGTGATGGAGAAGGATGTGACGGTCCGACAGGCCCTTGCTCTTGGCCATGGTGATGAAGTCCTCCTTCAACGTGGATTCCATGTCGGTCCGAAGGATTCTCGACAGATTGGGAATCAGGCCGATGGCAAGCGTGATAGCCGGCAACACGAGCGATCTCACGTGGTCGACGATCCCGTCGGACCATGGCACATACTGTCCGACCGGGAGAAGTTCCCACTGCAGGGCGACGAAGAAGATCAGGACCGGACCGATGACGAAACTCGGCGACGACAACAAGGCGTAGTTGACGAAGCTGATCACCCGGTCGAGCTTGGTCCCTGATCGATACCCTCCGATGGTGCCGAGCAGGACCGATAGTCCGACTCCCAACACCAGAGCGACAAGCGCCAGTTCGAAGGTGACCGGCGCATCTCGCAGGATGGCGTTCCGAACCGGCTCACCGCCCCCATTGTTATAGGTCTGGCCAAAGTCGCCGGTGATGAAATTGCCGGCCCACTTGGCGTATTGCACGGGAAAGGGGCGATCGAGACCGAGTTGTTTCGTCAGCGCCTGGACTTTTGCTGGATCGCTGGAACTGTTCCCGAGGATGTTCGTTACAGGACTCCCCGGAAGCAGTTTCAGCATGGAAAAGCACAGCAGCGTCACCACGAACAGCAAGGGGACAACGCTCAGTAGTCGACGAGAAAAATACGACATCGGCCTCGATCGCCTTTCACGTGCTCGTAGGCGAACTCAGCCGACGGTCACGGTCGCCATTCCGCGGAACGTGCCCGACGGAGCGAACGCCAACTTGTCGCCGGCGACACCGGCCTCCGCCGGAATCGTGCACTTCACACAAGATGCGTAGTGGGACCGGGAGCGCCAGCGGAAGAAGACGTAGGCGTTGTCGCTGAACTGGGTCTCGATGGCCTCGGCCGCCCGCCGCCGAACTTCGGGATCGGAGTTGCCGCGGATCTGGTCGAGCGCGGTGTCGACGATGCCGTCGACCACACGCGGCCAGTTCAGAACGCTGACCCCAGTGGTCCGAGGACAGACTGCGGGGCCGCCACAGCCTTCGCTGTGCATGAATGGCCGACCCTGATCGGGATCAAAAGCTCCATTGAACGGATAATCCCACGCGACCACGTCGAGGGTCCCGGTGAGCACGGCCTGGATGTAGGCCGACGTCTCGAGACCGGGGCCGAGGATGATGTTGAAGCCGGCCTTGTCGAGCATCTGCTTCATCACGGCAATCGTCTGCTGATTGTCGGGCACCGTATTGGTCTGAAGCGTCACGCTGACCGTCGACACGCCCTTGTCCTTCTTGTACTCGTCGAGCAGCGCCTTCGCCTTGTCGAGGTTGAACTGGTAGCCAGCAGTCTTCGAGTAGCCGAGCTGCCCTTCGAGGAACACGCCATTCGCCTTCGTGGCGCCCGGCGCCCGGAGCGATATCAGCGTGTCCTTGTCGATGGCGTAGGACCAGGCCTGGCGGACCCGAACATCTTGCATCGGACCGGTCTTGGCCAGGTTCGGTATGTCGTAGGTGGTCGAACCACCGCTCTCACTGGTCAGGAGGTTGACCTTCTTGTCCTTGGCCAGGTTGGCGAGATCACGACCGGTCAAGAAGTTGCTGGTCTGCATGAACTGGATCTGACCGGACTGGAACTGGGCGAGACGCTGATCTTCGTCGACGATCACACGGAACTCGATGGCGTCAAGCTTCGGCAGCCCGGCACGCCAGTAGTCCGGGTTCTTCACCAGCGACATCTTCTGGTTCGGCACCCAGCAGTCGCCCTTGCACATGAAGGGACCCGTGCCCACGGGGCGCTTCGCGCCGTCGCCGGACTTGATCGATGCCGGCGCGGGAATGATACCGGCCTGCCCGGTCAGGTAATAGTTAAAAGAAACCCAGGGGGTCTTCATCCGGCATTCGGCCACCAACGGGCCGGTGGCCTCGCACTTGATCAGGTTGGTCAACCCCGTGGCGAGGGTGGCACCGGTGCGATTGTGCTCCATGCCGATGGCGATTGCTTCGCCGTTGAAGTCTTCACCGTTGTGGAACTTGATGCCCGGGCGAGCTTTGAGCGTCCAGGTCTTCGAGTCCGCAGATGGCGTGGCGGACTCGAGCAGGTCCGGAACCGGCTTCCCGTCTGCACCAACTGCCAGCAGGTTGTCGTACACGGAGGAGGCGACAGTCCAACTCGACCCACTCCAGCTACCAGGCCCGGGGAGCCAGTTGTTCGTCTCGCTACCGAGACCCCAGATGGCACTGCCGCCGCTCTTGCCGCTGGTGGCCGGTGCGGCGACCGCAGGGGCCTGGGTGGCGACCGGTGCCGTTGTCGGCTTCGTGGTGGCCTTCACCGTGGTCTTGGCCTTGGCCTTCTTCTTGGTGGTCTTCGTGGCCGCGCCAGCGCCTGGCGCGAGGAACGCAGCGGCAAGGCCGACTGCAAGGAATGCGGCGAGCCGCTTGCGATAAATCATTCGTTTCCCCCTCGGGAATCGGGACGTATGGGACAGCTTCGATCGGTGACGCTACGTGGTCACACTGTGACCGCTGACACCTCTCTGCCTAGCACGGTAGTAGCGCTTTGCGAGTGACGTCAATCACAGAACTGCACTTCCGACGACTAAATCGCACTAAGCGCGGCGGCCTTCGTGGCTCGAGGCCAACAACAACTGGCCGAGGCGGGTCTAGCCGGCCGTCAGTCGGTCGAATAACAGACTCAGGCCTTCGGCTCGGCAATTCAGATCTGATCGACGAGGGTGCGCATCCGCTCGACGGTTGCCATCTTCGTCTCGAGCGAACCCGACAGGCCCATCTGAAGATGCGTCACGCCGGCCTGCTTGTAGGCCGCCAGCTTCTCCTTCACGTAGCCCTCCGGGCCGACCAGCGAACCGGCCTCCAAGTATTCACGCGGCACTTCGGCGGCGGCCTCGGCCTTCTTGCCGTCGAGGTAGAGGTCCTGGATGGTCTTGGCCGC
>JANPDB010000106.1:0-1937 GCA_031431255.1 Acidimicrobiia bacterium
CGAGACCATGGCGGCCATGCGCGCGCTGTGGACCAATGATGTGGGCGCATACGACGGCGAGTTGGTCCATGTGGCTCCGTCGTGGCAGTGGCCGAAGCCAGCCGAGCTGAAGGGGCCGCCGGTGCACCTCGGCGGCGGAGCCGGACCACGGCTTCTCGGCGAGGTGGCGGCATGGGCCGATGGCTGGTTGCCCATCTCGGCCCGCGCATCGCTTCGCTCACGCCTTGACGCGATGTACGCGGCGTGCGAGGGCGTGGGCCGAGACCCCGCCTCGGTGGCCGTCAGCGTGTTCGGGGCCACGACCAGTGCCGAGGGGTTGACGAGCCTCGCCGCCGAAGGCGTGCACCGGGCGGTTCTCACGTCCTGGGCCACCGATCGCGACGGGGTGTTGCGAGACCTCGACTCGTGGGTGCCCCTCGTCACGGAGTTCGCGTAGAGCTGTGGCCGTGCGAGCTCAGCTCGCCCGACGGTCCATGATCTCCCGGAGAACCGCGGCACGGGCGACCATCCGCCGGCGCATGCGAAGGGTGTAGAACGCTGCGCTGCCGAGCGCGGGGTCGTCTGCTGGCACGAACTCCCCGGTGCGGTAGCGGATCGCCGTCTGTCGCAGGGCGATGCCGACCCGGCGAGCGCTGGGTGTGACGCCGAAGACGCTCCACACGGTGCCGGTGCGCCACCCGCAGCGCGAGCCGATGGACTCGTTGGCCGTGAACACGGCCCACACGATGCCCGCGGCGATGCGTGCGCCGTCGGCGGTCGGTCGGAGTTGTCGCACCGGTGCCCGGGCCAGGTCGGCGAGGAAGCGCCGGCACGCAGTCGTCAGCTCGATCGGGACCGCGTGGCGTGCCAGCGTGCGGTCAAGAACGGCCAGCGCGGCCTGCACCGCCACGCGGTTCTGGCCGACACCCCGGACCACGAGAAGGGTTCGTCGGGCAGCGGATTGAGGGTATCGAGGGTGCGGAGCTGTTCATGTCCTCCCACTGCGCGGGCAAGGCCCCGATAGGCCCGCTCGTTCGCATCCACCACGAGTCTGCGGGCGGCGGGCGCAGGCCGAGCCATCGGGCGCAACACCGGGCGTTGCTCGTCAATCGAGCGGGGGGCATCCGTCGGCACGATGATCAGGCGAACGGGGACTCGTTCGATGAGCTCCTCATCGTCGAAGAGGTTGTCGTAGGGAGACTCCGACACGTCGCAGCCGCAACTGATCAGCTGGCCGCGACACCTCGGGCACTCCTCCATGTCGCAGCCGCGGTGGTGGAACCCGCCCGGCCGGACACCGCAGTCGCCGCATCTCGCGGCCTTCCAGCCGCGCACGCGTTCGGACCCGAACGTGATCGGGTGGAACACACCGCTACCCGTCGGCACCGGGGTGATGATGCACGACACCCCGTCGTCGAGCATTTCGCGTTCACACAATTCGCAGATGGACATGGTCGGCCTCCGTTCAGCAGGAAAGTGGAGCCATCGTGCCGGAAGGGGTGTGACAAAACCGTGTTCGGCCCGCGTCCGACATCCGGAAACGAAGACCGGCTACCTTTCGTGGCGTGTCGTCATCACCTCCTGCGAAGAAGAAGGAGGGCCGCTTGGCGGGGAGCCGCGTCGTCGTTACGGGGGCCGCTCGTGGCATCGGGTCGGCGATTGCCCAGGCCTTCGCGGCCGAAGGGGCCGAGCTTGCCCTCATCGATCTCCTCGCCGACGAGCTCAGCGGGGTGGCGGCCGCGCTGAGCGCGAAGCCGATCGTCGGTGATCTCCGCGATCCCGAGAGCGCCCGGAACACGACGCAGGCGGCGATCGACGCCCTCGGTGGGATCGACGTGCTCGTCAACAACGCCGGTGTGCTCCGGTTCTCGTCGATCCTCGACATGTCGGCGGAGGACTGGGACCTGATGTTCGAGGTCAATGCCCGGTCCATGCTCTTCACCACCCAGGTTGCGGTG
>JANPDB010000107.1:0-2619 GCA_031431255.1 Acidimicrobiia bacterium
ACGAACTCGCCACGCGAAACGGACAGGTCGGCACCGCGTAGGGCTCGGACCGGAGCCATGTCGGCCTCGAACGTTCGAAACACCTGCCGGACATCGACCACGAGATCGACGCCCGAGGTCACGGCCGCTTCTCCTCCTGGAGTGACGCTCTGATCGGAAAGCGTGTCGATGCTCACGGCATTGCCTCCTGGGAAACGAGCGGACGGTCCGCATTCTTGTCGATTGGGCCAGGCGCCGGCCGGCCGGCCGAATCGGACGATTCGGGAGTGCTGTCCGGCGGCTGCTGGCGGGGTTGGTTGCGTGACGCGATCTTGCGTGGCCGCACGGGCGTGGAGCGTCCCTTCACCAGTTGCGGACCGAGATCCTCTGCCTCCGGCTTCTGGGTGAATTGTTCCCAGGTCGGATCGCTGACGACGGTCTCGCCGTCGATGGCGAACTGCTGCAGCCGCTGGCAGAGGTTCACGGCGTCGCCGACGACGGTGTACTCGAGCCGTTCTTCCGAGCCGAGCAGCGCGGCGGCAACGTCGCCTGTCGAAAGCCCGATGCCGAGGGGAAAGGGTTCCAGTCCCTCTGCGAGCCAGCTCTTGTTCACCGCGTCCTGGGCGGCGTGCATCGCGTGTGCGGCGACCAGGGCGCGATCAGCGTGATCGGTGCACGGCTCTGGGGCACCGAAGACGGCCATCACGGCATCACCGACGTATTGCATGACCGTTCCACCGGCCGAAAGAATCGCTTTGTTCATCTCCGAGCGGTGACGGTTGAGCTGCTGAGCAAGGTTCGACGGATCAGTATGTTCACTGATGGTCGTGTACCCGCGGATGTCGCTCATCAGCACGGTCACGTTGAGCTCCTCGGTGTCGCCGGCGTGCGCACCTCGCGCACGAATACGGTCGGCGACCCCCGTCGGCAGGAGACGCGAAAGCGACTCGCCCTGCTCCTCGCGCGACACAATCGCCACGTGGAGCCGCTTCAACCGGTCGAGCGAACCCGCGGTCCCGGCCGACACACCTTCTGCGAGCCGCAGGAACAAGTTCTCGACTCTCGTCTCCACTGCGCCCGGAGTCGATTTCGTGGCTATCGCGATCGCCTTGATCGGCTTGCCTTCTGCCACCATCTCGAGCAACGCGTCGTCGCTGGCGTCCAACCCGCCGGTTCGCCGAACCGGACTCATCAGCGCACTGACGATGACGGGATCGAGCATCGATCCGCCAGAGGCAACCTCCCGAATGGCGCGAGCCAACTGGTCGCCCTCGGCGATGCGATCCTTCAGCAGGTAGCCGTAACCGCTGGCACCTTCGGAAAGCAACGCGATCGCGTAGTCCGGATCGTCAAACTGACTGAGGATGACAACGCCGGTACCGGGGTGCGCCTTGCGGATGATCTTGCAGGCCTCGATGCCTTCCCGATGGAAGTTGGGTGGCATCCGGATATCGCTCACCACGACGTTCGGGGCAGTGGCCTCCGCTCCGCTGATGAGTCCGTCGTAGTCCTCCGCGATGCCGACGATCTCGATATCGACCTGTCGAGACAACATGGCCTTCACTCCTTCACGGATGAAGACGCTGTCGTCGGCGATGAACACCGTGATTGCTCCCATGTGGTTGATTCAACTCCTCGATCGGAGTCACGCACAGGGCGTGAGCCCGTGTCCTTCGGTGGTGCCAGCACACCCGTCACTCGGCGGTCACGGAAAGACCGGCCGCGGTGGCCTTGCGGGTCGAAGGAACGAATGCGAGACCGACCGCAACCGCGCTTACGATCGAAAGCGACGAGAGGACCGCCAACCGCAGAACAGGAATGCTCGGACTGGGTCGCAGACCGAGTCGGCCGCAGAAGATTCCCCACAGCACGTTGGCGCTGACGATGCCGAAAGGCACACCGACGGTCAGCGCAGCCCCGATGATCGTCGCCGCCTGCCAGACCACAACGCGACCGGCCTGACGCCGGGTCAGACCGAGTGCGGCCATGATGGCCAGATCGCGCCGTCTGGCGTTCGTCGTCGTGGCGATGCCGTGGGCGAGGGAGATCGCAAACAACACACCAAGTGCTGCAGCGAACGGCAGCCACACCGCTCCAAGCGATTCGTACCCGTTCAGGGCGGCGGGCTTGCCGTCGGTGAAGAAACAGCCCGAATCGGTGCAACCCTGCTCGATGAAGAACTTCCGAAGTGATTCCGTTGCTGTTGGCCGATCGAGTGTCGGATCGATCCGGAGGAACACGCCATTGAACCGGCCCTCCGAGGGGTCCGCAGAGGGTGGAAACACCGAAGCGACGGTCGCGGCACCGGTGCCGAGACCGGTGTTGCTGGTACGGGTGTTCCCGATGGCCGGAAAGGTCGCGGTGCCCACGATCGTCATCGTGCGCATCCCGTGGCCGGTTTCCACATCGACCCGGTCGCCGATGGAGCGGCCGAGCTTCTTCATGCTGAGAGGGCCGAGCACGATGTCGCGTTGCCCCTGCGGTACCCGGCCGTCGATCATTGTCGGGAAGACGGTTCCATCGAGCTGATCGAACCCGACAGCAGCGATCGAGGTCCCGTCGATGCGGACGTTGCCGTAGGAGAACGCAGCGATCGCCGCGACCTCGGGTCGGGCGCGAATTGCCTCCACCGCGTCGTCG
>JANPDB010000108.1:0-8130 GCA_031431255.1 Acidimicrobiia bacterium
TTCTTCGGGTTCCCGGAGCAGTGGTCGCGGTGAGCCCGACGGGTGGGGCGCGTGGAGTCCCCACGATGGGACCGCCGCGTATCGTCGTGATGGGCGTAGCCGGCTCCGGGAAGTCGACCATCGCCGCCATGCTCGGCGAGCGGCTCGGCCTCCCGGTGGCCGAAGCCGACGACTTCCATCTCGCGACCAGCATCACGAAGATGACCGCGGGTCAACCGCTCACCGATGACGACCGGTGGCCGTGGCTCGTCCGCTTGCAACGCGAGCTCGATCAACGGCAAGGCGGGGTCATCACGTGTTCCGGATTGCGGCGCTCGTATCGCGACCTTCTCCGACGCGTCAGCGGTGTGCGTTTCGTCTTCCTCGACGTGACCCCGGACGAGGCCCGACGTCGGGCGGCGGCGCGGACGGGTCACTTCATGGACGCCGCGATGATCGAGAGCCAGTTCGCCACCCTCGAACGACCTGACGAGGACGAAGTCGACGTGCTTCGAATCGACGCGACGCTTCCGATTTCGTTGATCTGCGCGCAGATCATAGTGACGATCGACTCACCTGCGCCCGTTGTCTCCGCTGGGCCGCTCCTCGAGATCGGCGGCACCGCCACGGTGGTCTCCGTCGATGACCTGACGGAGATCACGCTCTCCCTGGCCGAGACCGAGATCCTCGCCACAGGGACAAGGCGTGTGCTGCTCGTGCCACCCGATCACACACGTCTGCATTCGCGTGCCGGGGAGATCACCGCGACGCTCTACGAGACGCTCGTGGCCGGCGGGTGTGTCGTCGCCGTTCTGCCGGCACTCGGTACGCACTCCGAGATGTCACCGGAGGACTCCCTGATGCTCTTCGGCGACCGCATCCCGTACAGCGCCATCCGGCACCACCGCTGGCGCGACGGCCTCGTCCACGTCGGCACCATTGGGGCACACGAAGTAGCCGAGGTGTCGGGCGGACAGCTCCGTATGGACATCGCCATCGCCGTCGACGAGGAGCTGTTCGACGGATGGGACCTCGTGGTGTCCATCGGACAGGTCGTGCCCCACGAAGTGATCGGGATGGCGAACTTCACCAAGAACATCGTCATCGGCCTCGGCGGCGCACCAACCGTTCATCGCAGCCACTACCTCGGGGCCGTGTGTGACATGGAGACGCTCATGGGCCGCGCCGACGGACCGGTCCGTCACGTCGTCGACGCCGCGTTCGACCGCTTCATCGCTCCCCGGGTCTCCGTGCTGTGGCTCCTGACGGTCATGGAGGACACTGACGCCGGCGTTGTCCAGCGGGGGATGTTCGCCGGCCGCGGTCGATCCTCCGAATCAGGCGGGGCCGCCTATCGCGCCGCCGCCGAGCTTGCGGCCGCATGCAACGTCACCCTGCTCGACTCACCGATGCGACGCGTCGCATGCTTCCTCGATCCCGCCGAGTTCCGAACCACGTGGCTCGGTAACAAGGCGATCTACCGGACACGCATGGCCATTGCCGACGAAGGAGAACTGCTCGTGCTCGCACCCGGCGTGACCCACTTCGGCGAGGACCCGGCCATCGACGCACTGATCCGCACCCATGGCTACCGCGGCACGCCAGCCACCCTTGCTTCCGTTCAGGGTGACACCGAGCTGGCGGCGAACCTCGGCGCGGCCGCCCACCTCGTCCACGGCAGCAGCGAAGGCCGGTTCACCATCACCTATTGCACCGACCCGTCGCTCGGCGGCCTGACGCGAGCCGAGGTGGAGGCTGTGGGATTCCGGTGGGCGGACCTCGGCGAGACCACGGCACTTCTGGCGCTGCCGGAAGGGGGCCCGTTCGGGACGTATGCCGACAAGTCCGGTGAGGAGTTCGTCTACATTCCCAATCCCGCGCTCGGATTGTGGGCCACGGCGGAGCGTTTCAGGAACTGACGTCGCTTCGGCCTTCGAGGTTGTGCGAACTGAGGCGCGCCGACCGATGGCCGTGACATGCGGCGTCCGCAAAACCCTGTCGGTGGATGAAGCTTCGGGCATCGTCGCAACCCAGTCACGACACGTGCCGCTTCGAGAACTCCGACCCAATGGTCACAGGTGCGCCTCGAGAATTTCTCGAGTTTCTTTGCCGATTCTGTAGTCGAGCCCGGCGTTCTGTCATACCCTGTTCGTACACTTGTACGCATGAAAGTTGTCGACCCCACCGAGCTCGTCAGCGGGTTCCGTCGCGTCGACCTTGCGACCGCCACTCCCATCCAATTCCGCCGCGCCCTCGACGACATCCGACGCGTCCGCGCCCGCCTCGACGGCGCCGAAGCCGAGATCGCTCAGAGACTCAAGACCACGTCGCCACCCCAGAACGAGACATCGCGAACTCCGCGCAGCGGTCCAACCGTCACGGCACGAAGGTGTTGGCGCGCGCCGCGGCGCTCACCGACACACCCTCGCTCAGCTCGGCGTTGGAAGCTGGTTCGTTGAGCGGTGACCACGTCGACGTGTTCACCAAGGTCCTCGCTACCCTCGACGGAGACGTCAAGACCGGTTTCGCCGACGCCGCACCTGATCTCATCGAGAAAGCCGCCACGTCCGGGTCGACGCCGGAAGAATTCGCGGCGAGTCTTCACACCACCGCGGAGCGCATCGCCGCCGACGGTGGCATGAGCCGATTCGAACGCCAACGCCGCGCCACCCGACTCCGAACCTGGACCGACCGGGCGTCCGGCATGTGGCGCCTCTCGGGAACCTTCGACCCGGAGTCCGGTGCCCGCATCCACGGTCGGCTCGAAGCCGCCATGGCCGCCATGTTCGCTACGAAGACCCCGACAACCACGCCCACCGATTCCGGCGAGAAGCAAGACCATCTCCGAGCACTTGCGTTGCTTGCCCTCACCACCATCGAAGCAACCTCACGAACGAAGCGCGACGAACCGGACTCGAAGACCGCACCAAGCAACACCGCCAACAACCCGGCCTACAACAGCAACTCAAGCGACTCGGGCGAGCACAGCCACTCCCGCACCACCACCGAACCCGATCATCCCGGAGAGCCCGACGAATGGGACCTCTACACCAAGGCCCTCGGCGCTGCGACGAAACGATTCGGACGGCCGGAGTTCACCGTCGTCATCGACACCACCAACCTCGGCCCCGACGGACATCCCACCGTCGACTGGGGCATCCCCATCACCATCCCGTGGTCACGCATCCGCAACCTCAGTACCAACGCCGACATCCGACCCGTCATCGTGCGCGACCGCGCCGTGATCGATGCCTACGGCGAGTTGAACCTCGGCCGCACCACCCGACTCGCCAACCGCGCCCAACGACGCGCCCTGCGCGCCATCTACGCCACATGCGCGGTACCCGGCTGCAACGTCACGTTCAACCACACCAAACCCCACCACGTGCTCTGGTGGCGCCACGGCGGACCCACCGATCTCGCCAACCTCCTTCCACTCTGCAGCCAACACCACCACGCCGCCCACGAAGGCGGATGGATCCTCACCCTCGGACCCAACCGCCAACTCACCATCCAACTTCCCGACGGCCAAACGATGCACACCGGACCACCCGGACGACAACCAGCGACGGCATGACGGCGCCCCGGCGTGATGAGGCCGGGTTCCGTTCGCTTTCGGTGAGCGGCGAACCGTCAACTCGCTATCCAAACCTCCACCGGCCACACCATGCACCGGACCACCCCGCCGACAACAGGAGGCGGCGCGAGCCGAACATCGAAACGGGCGCCGCCCACATTGAGCCGGGCAAGACGCTTCCGTCCTCGCTCGCTCACGGACAGGCCAGCACGGCACATCCGGCTGTCCTCCGGGGGCGATACGCGGGCGCTGCTCGAGGGTCCAACGTGCAACCGTCGTCGTCCAAGGGCACCGCTGAGCCGGGCACGAAGCCCGGTAGCGTTCGTGTCCATCGAACCCAGCCGAACTTCCGGTCGACCGGCCGCGGACACGCCGTGAACTCGATTGACGACAACCCGAAGATCCCCGACCGGCGACCGGTCGTTGTGCTCGCCGCCGTGCTCGCAGCTGTCGTGGTCACGTGCGTGGTCGCCATGCGGGGCACCATCGTTGCGTTCGACGACTGGAACTTCGTGCTTGATCGACGCGGGGGCGGGCCGTCGTTCATCCCGGGCGCGATGGACCAGTGGTTCCAGCCCCACAACGGTCACCCGGTCATGGTGCTCGTCGGCATCTACCGCGTCGCAGGGGCGCTCGTGTCGTACAACTATCCGGCGATGATCGGGCTCGCCGCACTTGTGCATTCCGCGCTGGCGGCGGCGGTCTACGTGTACTCCCGTCGTCGCATCGGGCCATGGGGCGCACTCGTGCCGGCGCTGCTGATAGCCGTGCTCGGGAGAGGTGCGTCGGTCGTTCTTTCACCGATCGTCATGGCCTTCACGCTCGCCCTGCTCGCCGGGGTGCTCGCCATGAACGTGATCGACGGGCAACGTAGCCGCCGACCGGTCATCGTTGCGTTCCTCGGACTGTTCGCACTCTGCTCGTCCGGGCTCGGCGTCGCCCGCGTGCTCACCATTGCTGCCGACCGCCTGCCGCGGTCTCGTTCGTGGCGATCCTTCGCGGTGTGGTCAACGGCCGCAGCGGCGCCGTTGGCCGCATTCGCTTTTTGGTATGTGAACATACAAGATGACACAAGGCGCTCGACCGAGTTCGCCGGCAGCATCACGTTCGCGCTCCGCCTTCTCGCGAACGGTGTTGCTGCGCTGTTCGGCGTCGGGCCGCGCCGCGCCGCGATCTTCGCCACGGCGCTGGCGATGGCGCTCGTCGCCGTCCTCGTACTGCGGCGCCATGCCGTCGACTGGTACCGCCTCGAAGCTCTGGCGGTGGGATTGGCCATCGACCTCGCGCTGGTGTCGTGGGCCCGCGCCGGCAACGCGTTGCCGGCGAGTGGTCGCTACCTCTACGTGGTCGGTGTGCAGGTTGCGCTGATCGGCGTCGAGGTCGCCCGGGGGCTGAGGATCACCGCCGACCGCTGGAAGCGCGTGACCGTGACCACCTCCATAGTGATCGTGGGCACCGCCGCCGTTGCCGGCACGGGTTCGTTCCGCACGGTCGCCACCGAGTTCAGCCGGGACAACCGGCGCACACAGGTTGCCCTGGCCGCATTCCTACGTGCACAGACGAATGGGGCCGTCTTCGCTGACGACTTCCTGCCCGACCCCGAGTTCGCTCCGCAGGTCACCGCCGCCAGGTTCAGCGGGTTGATCGCCGATAGGACCAACCCCATCCGCGGGGGCGGACCGACGCCGCGCACGCAGGATGAGCGGAGGCTGGCCGACTTCTTCGACGGTCAGGGCCTCGTCCGCCTGGTTCCGTCCGCAGCGGAGAGCTCCGCCGCCGAGTCGGCATTCGACTTCTCGTCGACGGCACCGGTCGAGGCCGACTCCAGCAACATCCTCAGCGAGACGAAAGGCCGGTGCACGACCCTCCGATCCATCGGCGTGGGCGCGTTCGCGGACCTGCAGGTGCCGTTGGTCGGAGAGACGTGGCGAATCTCGTCGACCGGCTCCACCCTGCTGCAGACCCGGAGGTTGGCGGAGGGGTTCTCGGGGCGCAACGTCGCCACGGTCACGCCGCGCAAGGATGCAATGATCACGGTCGCGGGGTCCAGCGGGCTTCCGGAGCGCCCCTGGGTGATCCGGATCGAACCGTCGGCAGATGCCGTCGTCTGCATCACCAACGACTGACGTTCCGTTCGGCGGTCGCTGACGCGGCGCGGCAGCACCATGACACCGCCGACACACGATGAAGAGGGGTTTGCCCGGAGTTTGCCCAGGCTTGACGAAGCGTTGACCAGTCCGACGGGCCCGGAACCTGAGGATCCGGTAGGTTCACCGCCGCCAGCGCGTTCTTCACTGCGGCCATCGGTCGAAAGGCAAGCCATGACAGTTGTCAGTGCAGGGCGGGTCGAGGCCCGGAGAGCCGCTCTGTTCGATGCTCTTGTGGCCGCGTGGTCCACCGTCACCTCCGTCGACGCGCACGACCGGTGGGCCGCCGCCCCCCCGATGTTCTTCCGCGATGTCTCGACCGCCGACCTCGCCGAGCGAGACCCCGACCGGCTCTCCACCGCTCTCGCTGAGCACTGGGTGTTCTCGACACAGCGCGATCCCGGCGAAACGATCGTTCGCGCATCGCTCTCACACCTCCACATCGTCACCGACGACGCCCCCTTCCTCGTCGACTCCGTGTCGATCGCCGTACGGCGGGCCGGCGCCGAGATCGGGCTGCTCATCCACCCGATCCTCCACGTCCGACGAGACCCCGAGGGCGTACTCGTCGAGGCGCGGCCCCCTTCGGCCACATTGTCCGACACTGCCGACGGATTCGTTGCCGAGTCCCACATGCTCATCGAGATCGAGCCGATGGCCTCCGACACGTCGCCGAGCGCCATCGAGGCTCCCGTGATTGCGGCCCTGGCGAACGTCCGCGCCGCCGTCACCGATTGGCAACTCCTCCGCGAACGCGCCGCCGAGATCGCCCGCGAAGTCGAGCAGCAGCCGATTGATTCCGCCGAGTCGATCGATCGGCAGGAGGCAGGAGCACTGCTCCGATGGATCGCCGACAACAACTTCACCCTCGTCGGCGCAGCGGACTTCCTCCACGAGGACCGCCGACTCCGTCAGGTGCCCGGATCGGGACTCGGAGTGATGCGTGACGCGATGCAGTTCGACTACGCCGCCTCCGATGAGTGGCGGGCCTCCGACGTGCTCCTCATAACGAAGACCGAGACGGAGAGTGTTGTCCACCGGTCCGGTCCATACGACGTCATCGGCACGAAGTCGTTCGGCGCCGACGGCCACATCATCGGCGAGCGCCGGATCATCGGCTTCTTCACCAGCGAGGCGTACTACTCGAACCCCACGACGATTCCGGTGCTTCGCCGCAAGGTCGAGGCGATACTGACACGGTCCGGATTCAACCCGAAGGGTCATGCCAACAAGGAACTGAAGACGGTTCTCGACGGTCACCCGCGTGACGAACTGTTCGCCGCGGCCGTCGACCAACTCTTCGAGACGGCCATCGGAGTTGTGCAACTCCAAGGACGCCGCCGGGTCCGCCTCTTCCTGCGGCGTGACGTCCACCGGCGGGTCTGGACGGCGATCGTCTACCTGCCGCGCGATCGCTACAACACCGACGTCCGACGTCGGATCGAGGCCACGCTCGGCGCGACGCTCAAAGGCGGGCGGAGTCAGTTCTCCGTCACGCTCACCGAGTCCCCGCTCGCCCGCCTCTACTTCGTGATCCATCTCGATCCCGGGATGGGCTTCGGCGACGTCGACGAGCACGCCCTCGAGTTGGCGCTCGCCCAGGACACCCGGTCGTGGGAAGACGCACTCCGTGACGCATTCGCCCCCGTGGAGGGTGGGGACATCCTCTTCGAACGGTTCGCCCTTGCCTTCCCGCCGGAGTACACGGCCGTCGTCACACCGGCAACCGCCGTCGTCGATGCCCAGCGGGTTGCCGGGGTGCAGACGACCGCCACCCCCCGACTCGTCCTTGACCCCGCCTCGGCTCACTCCGACGATCTCCATCTGAAGATCTACGTGCCCGGCGAGCAGCTCGATCTCGCCGATCTTCTGCCGATGCTCGCCAACCTCGGCTTTCGGGTGTCGGACGAAATCGCCACGCGCATCGACGCCCCCCCGATGGCCGTCTGGATGCACGACCTCGGGGTGACCATGGCCGGAGGCGCGGCACCGGCGTCCGGCACCGGCGACGGCGGAACGAGGCTCAACGAGGTGTTCGCCGCGCTCCTCGACGCGCGCACGACCGACGACGGTCTGAATCGTCTCATCGCCACCGCCCAGCTGACATGGCGGGACGTCCAGATCCTGCGCGCCTACACGGCGTATCTGCGCCAAATCGGCTTCGGACTCAGCCAGGGCTACATCGAGACGACGCTCGTGGAGAACCCGACGATCGCCGCCGCTCTCGTTTCCCTCTTCCACGTCACCTTCGACCCCGATCATGGCCCCGAGGCCGGCGACATCGCGACGAGGATCCGCGCCGGGATCCTTGACGAACTGAACAGCGTCCCGTCGCTCGACCAGGACCGCATCGTCCGCGCCCTTCTCGGGCTCGTCGAAGCCACCGTCCGGACGAACTGGTACCAGCGAGACGACAACGGCGCACCC
>JANPDB010000109.1:0-3438 GCA_031431255.1 Acidimicrobiia bacterium
AAGACGTTCGACGACGCCATCTTCGAGGAGCTCTTCGAGGCGAAGTACGGGCTGAAGAAGGCCGACATGGTGAAGATGAACATCAAGGGCGTCTTCCAGATCTGGATGAAGGACGGCAGCTACCACGAGGTCAACCTCAAGGAGTGTCACGCCTGGACCAGATCGGGCTGCATGACGTGCCCCGACTTCGCCGCCGAGCATGCCGACATCTCGACGGGAGGGATCGGCGCCTTCAACGACTGGACCCTGACCATCGTCCGAACCGATCTCGGCCGCAAGCTCATGATCGAGATGCTCGAAGCCGGTGTGATCGAGGGTCGTCCCGGTGACGACGACCCCGGTGCGATCGAGCTCATGCGGAAGCTGTCCATCGTGAGCAGACGACGCTGGCCGCAGACGGTCAACTTCACCTCGCCCCGCCGAGGCATCCCGCCGCCAAAACCGAAGGCGGACGCGACACCCGCCTGACACGCGGACGCCCCTTGGCCGGGTCGCGTCCTGGGCCAGGTACTTGAAACTTGGACTTCCGCGTCGGGGGGTATACCCTGTGAACGCGCATCCTTCCGCCGAGGATGTGCGCCTCGACTTCGGTCGAGATGGGCGCGAAAGCGTCGGCCGGAGAACTACCGCCGAGTTCTCCGGCCACCCGAACACCGAGGGCCCGGTCGCCGCAAGGCACCGGGCCCTTTACATTCCCGCCCCCTGGCCCGCGCAGATTCTGGACAGGGCGATTCGGTTCTCATCATCTGCTCAGTCCGCGCTCGGTACGGTTTACTCCATGCGACTGCTCGTGGTCGAGGACGAACCGAACATGGCCGACCTGCTCAAACGCGGTCTCCAACGCGAGGGGTACGCCGTCGACGTCGCCGTCAACGGTGAGGACGCGCTGTGGTCGGCCACCGAGGTGGAGTACGACGCGATCGTGCTCGACGTGATGATCCCCGCTCCTGACGGCCTCGCCGTGTGCCGCGAGCTGCGCCGTCGTGAGCGATGGACACCGGTGCTCCTGCTCACCGCCCGGGATTCGGTCGACGACCGAGTACGCGGCCTCGACGCCGGGGCAGATGACTACCTGGTGAAGCCGTTTGCGTTTCCCGAGTTGTTCGCGCGCGTGCGGTCGATCACGCGACGCGAGCCGGTCGCCCGTCCGGCTGTCCTGCGCGTCGGCGACATCAGCCTCGACCCCGCAAGCCGGGTGGTGCGCCGCAACGACGTGGTCGTCGATCTGTCACCGACGGAGTACAGCCTTCTCGAGCATTTCCTCCGCCACCCTGATCGAGTGCTCTCGCGTTCCAACATCCTCGAACACGTGTGGGATTTCGCCTACGACGGGACATCGAACGTCGTCGACGTCTACGTGCGCTATCTCCGCGAGAAGATCGACCGACCGTTCGGGCGCAACAGCATCGAGACGGTCAGGGGTGCGGGATACGTGCTGCGGTCCCCGGAGAACGACACGCCGCGGCCCGATGACGAGGGCACCGATCAGGTCGATCCCGACGAGTTGCTGGTGCCCACTGCGACGCCGGTGCCCACTCGTTCGTGACCGGGCAATCGGTCGAGACGCCCGCGGCAACGACAACGGACGCCCAGACGCGTCGCTCCCGGTTCTCGCGGCGACGGACGTTGCGGGGCCGGCTCACTGCGCTGTTCGTCCTTGCGCTCTCCGTGCTCATGCTCGGAGCCGGGTTCCTGATCGTGGCGCTCCAGAACCGCAGCGCCGAGGATGCCCTCGAAAAGAGCCTTCGCAAGCGCATTGACAACATCGTCGACGCGCTGGCGAACAACCCGGCGAGCAAGCTGCCGCTCACCGAGAGCTACGCCCAGGTCGTCGATCGCTTCGGCCGCGTCAAGGATCTTTCACCCGCGATCGGCAAGGACGAACTGCTGCTGACGATCGGCCAGCTGAACTTCGTGGCCGAACAGGGCCGTCTGCGGATCGACAAGCAGATCCGGGCTCTGGGCGGCCGCTCGACGCTCCTCGCCGAGAGCCGTGTTGCGTCGGGGGCGGCCTACATCGTCATCGTGGGAGCACCACGCGATCAGGCATCGGCCGCGACGCGTCGCCTGTTGACGACGTTGGTGTTCGCAGGCATTGCTTTGATCGCGCTGCTCGGACTCGGCGGCTGGCTCCTTGCCGGCGCCGCGCTGCGCCCGGTTCGGCGGATGGCCGACCAGGCGGCCGAGATCTCCGCAGCCGACCTCGGCCAGCGCGTCCTCGGTCCGCCTGAGGCCGGCGCGCGGAACAAGGCGATGCCGGCGGAGCTCGCCCACCTCGCCAGCACGCTCGACGACATGCTGGGACGGCTCGACGACTCCTTTCGGCGGGAGCGGGCTTTCGTCGACGATGCGAGCCATGAGCTGCGGACGCCGTTGGCGATCGTGCGGGGTGAACTCGAGCTGGCTCTCCTGCATCCTGGCGACGCGGACGAGACGCGCTCGACGCTGCAGTCATCGCTGAACCAAGTCACCCGACTGGGTGCGCTCGCCGAGGATCTCCTCGTTCTGGCGCGTGCCGGCGTCGACCGTTCGCCGCGAAACGTGATCGACGCCGGGGCCGTTGCCGATTCGCTGCTCGGGCGCCTTCGACCGCAGCTGCGCCCCAATCTTCGAGTCGAACGATCGCAGACGACGGACGGCAGCGGGCCTCCGGCAGCGATCCGGCCCGGCGACCTCGAACGGATACTCACCAATCTCGTCACGAACGCCGCCCGCGCCGCCTCGTCGACGGTGCAGGTCGGTCTGCACGCCGAGCCTCCGATGACGGTCATCACGGTCGCCGACGATGGTCCGGGTTTCGCCCCAGATGTCCTCGAAAGGGCCTTCGAGCGGTTCGTGGTTGGCTCGGCGAGTCGCACTGGGTCCGGAACCGGACTGGGCCTCGCCATCGTGCACGCCCTGACGGACGCCGTCGGGGGCTCGGTGTCCGCCGCGAACGGCGGGCCTCTGGGAGGCGCAGTGGTCACGGTGCATCTCCACTCCGGCACCTGATCTGGGCAGCCGGCGGGGTCGGCCAGATGCTCGGCTGCACGCGACCGGTCGCCGCCCCCGGTGGTGGTGGAAGCGGCGACCGGAACCTATGGCCAACCATGCTCGTCGCTCCGACGCAACGTCGGAGCGGGCGTTCAGACCTCGAGGCGGGCGGAACCCAGGGCGACGGAACCACTCCGGGCGCGTCCGTCACTGACCCACTCGACGCGGACCTCCTTGCCCGGCTTGTTCCCCCGGACCAGTTCGCCCAGGCGCTCGGACTTCTCGATCTTCTCGCCGCCGAACTTCGTGATCACGTCGCCAGGCCGCAGGCCGAGGTTGTCGGCCGGTGAGCCGACGGTGACTTCGACGACCAGGGCGCCTTTGGAGACCGAGAGGCTGTACAGCTGTCGGATCGTGTCGTCCATGGTCTGGGTCTTCACGCCGAGGAACGTTCGGGGACCGTTG
>JANPDB010000110.1:0-3917 GCA_031431255.1 Acidimicrobiia bacterium
CACCGCGCTGATGGTGGCGCTCTCGCCAAACGTAGGTTCACTTATCATCTTCCGCGCGCTCTCGGCGATAGCGGGAGCTTCCATCGGACCGTCGTCGCTGGCGCTGATCTTCCGCGTCTTCGATCGCGACGACCGGGTCAAAGCCATGGGCTACTGGTCGCTGGTGAACGCGGGCTCGCCAGTGCTCGGTGTGCTCGTGGGCGGGCCGATTGTTGACCACTTCGGCTGGCGGGCCATGTTCTTTGCCCAGATCCCGTTGTACGCCCTGGCCGTCCTTGTGGCGTTCATCGTGCTCCCCGAGACGCCGTTGCGGATCGTCCGCAGGTTCGACTGGGCCGGAGCATCGCTGCTGGGCATGGCGACGTTCCTCGTGTTGCTCGCCGTGAATCGCGGACCGGCATGGGGATGGGCGGATGCCCGGGTGGTCGCCGGGTTCCTGCTCGCGCCGATGGCCCTCGCCGGCTTCGTGCAAGTCGAGCGAACCGTGGCCGAGCCGCTGTTCCCGCTTCCGTTGCTACGTGTACGTAACGTTGTGTCGGGTATCGGAGCGCAGGCCTTCTCGCAGTTCGCGTATCTCGGCGCCGGGTTGTTTCTGGTGAACGACCTTCTCGTCGACAAGACTCGCTTCGCGCTCTCGCTCAGCGAGGCGAGTCGGTTCACGATTGCCCGGCCGATCTGTTTTGCCATTGTTGCGCCGTTCGCCGGGCTCCTGGCCATTCGGCAAGGTGAACGCTTCGCTTCGACGCTCGGCATGGGTTGCCTCTTCGTGTCGATGGTCGGTTTCGCGGTGATGCGCCCCGGCTCGTCGCTGCTCGGACTGGTCACGGCGACTGCGTTGGCCGGTCTTGGCATGGGGATCGCGTCGCCATCACTCACCTCGAGCGTGGCCAACGCCGTACCGGAATCGGCACTCGGGGTGATCGGCGCAGCCCAGCAGTTGCTCACCCAGATGGGCGGTGTGATCGGTACCCAGGTGATGGTCACGGTCGTCGGCGGCGACGGTCGTCGGAGCAACAGCGCCTATCACCTGGCGTTCTCGATCGCGGCGGTGATGGCGGTGTTCTCGATCCTGTGCGCCCAGTCGCTTCGACGAAGACAGCGGGACATCTGACCCGACGGGCGGTCGTCAACGACCACTGGAATATCGAACACATGTTTGCTATCGTGAGGAGATGGGATGGTCGAACGGGCCGAAGACTTGGTCGGAGCTCAACGCCCGGCTGTCTGACGGACGTCGGCCGAGCCCCGGGGACCTGAACCGACGTGCTGACGAGGCGTCGGATCAGGCCCCTGGGGGCCCAACCCATCCCGAACGCCCGACGCTTAGTGCTCGAACGTCTGTTCGCGACCCTACTGCAGCGCCGCTCCGGGCTGTCCAGTCCGACCCTTCTGCTCTCGGTGTGCCCGGCCGGGTCGACCCCCGCCCGCCCGGTGCGAACTCCGGAGATTCGCCCGCATGGTCTCGCAAACGCCAGGCCTACGTCGCCCCATCGAGGGTCCTCGCCGGCAGGAACGAAATCCACGATCTCGATGCCACTCCCTATGCCGAACTGCACTGTCACTCCAACTTCTCCTTCCTCGACGGGGCGTCGCACCCTGAGGAGTTGGTGGAGGAAGCCGTCCGTCTCGGCCTCACCGGGCTGGCCCTGACCGATCACGACGGGCTCTACGGGGTCGTTCGCTTCGCGGAGGCGGCCCGGGCCCACGGTCTGCCCACGGTGTTCGGGGCCGAGCTCACGCTGCACCTGGCGTCGTCGGCGTCGGCGCGGATGGGGGAGGCCGATCCGCACGGCGACCATCTCGTCGTGCTGGCCGCCGACCCTGTTGGCTACGGGCGCCTTTCCCGGGCCATTGCCACTGCCCACCTCGCCGCGGGGGAGAAAGGTGCACCGAGGCTCCTGATCGAACAACTTGCGGCAATGGGCGAAGGGTCAACCGTGCCGTTTCACGAGGCGCTCACCAGAGGGCCGGCGCCGGAGTCGCTGGTAAGCGGCGACACCGTCCTCTCCTCGCTGCAGGTCACGCCACTCCACCAGTCGGTGGCCGACGATGCGGCGATCCGGTCGGCTGCCGGTCGGCACCCCGCGGCGTGGGCACGTCAACAACTACGTGCACAGATAACCAGTGCACGAAATGATCTGAAGAACACCGACTCGGGGCATTGGCGCATACTCACCGGTTGTCGCAAGGGTGCCGTCCCCCGTGCTCTCGTCGACCATGGGCCGCATGCCGCGGCTCGGGAGCTGGACCGTCTCATCGACGTGTTCGGCCGCTCCAACGTGATCGTCGAACTGTGGGACCACGGTGACCCGCTCGACTCGGCACGCAACGACGGGCTCGCCGCGCTCGCCACGCGCGCCGGGGTCGATCTGATCGCCACGGGCAACGTGCACTACGCGTCGCCGGCGCGCCGTCCTCTGGCCACTGCGCTGGCCGCGGTCAGGGCCCGCCGTTCGCTCGACGACATCGATCCGTGGCTTCCCGCCGCGGCGGCCAGCCATCTCCGCAGCGGGGCCGAGATGGCCCGTCGGCTCGCCCGCTATCCCGGTGCGGTCGCCCGGGCGGCGGAGATCGCCCGTGACTGTGCGTTCGATCTCAAGCTGGTGGCGCCGAACCTGCCGCCCTATCCCTGTCCGGGCGGGCTGTCGGAGATGGCCTTCCTCCGACGGCTGGCCGAAGAGGGGGCGGAACGTCGCTACGGCCTGCGCAAGGGTGCCATCGGCACGATCGCCGGTGAAGACTCCGAGCGGGTGCCCGGTGCGTATCGTCAGATCGATCACGAACTGGCCCTCATCGAGTACCTCGGCTTTGCCGGCTACTTCCTGGTGGTGTGGGATCTCGTCGAGTTCTGCCGTCGGTCGAACATCTTCTGCCAGGGACGCGGGAGCGCGGCGAATTCTGCAGTCTGTTACGCACTCGGCGTCACCAACGCTGATGCGGTGAGCCTCGGCCTGCTCTTCGAACGCTTTCTCTCGCCGGAACGCGATGGGCCACCCGACATCGACATCGACATCGAGAGCGATCGCCGTGAAGAGGTCATTCAGTATGTGTACGCAAGATATGGACGAGAGAACGCGGCACAGGTCGCCAACGTGATCACCTATCGCGCCCGCTCCGCGGTGCGCGACATGGGCAAGGCCCTCGGACACGCTTCAGGTCAGCTCGACGCCTGGGGCAAACAGGTCGACGGTTGGGGTCGCGTGCGGGCCACGGCCGAAGACCCGGCCACCGACATACCTGCGCCGGTCCTTGCGTTGGCCGCGGAGGTCGAGGACTTCCCTCGTCATCTCGGTATCCATTCCGGTGGCATGGTCATCTGTGACCGGCCGGTCGTCGAGGTCGTCCCCATCGAATGGGGCCGCCTCTCGATCGCCACCGACGCGCTGCGGTTCCCTTCGGAACTACACGAGCTCGATGACGACCCACGAGCGGAGGGGTGGCGCCGGACAGGGCCCCCGGGCCGAGGAACGGAGACCCGGTCCGACGGAGTCGGACAACGGGCGAGTACCGCAGAGTCTCGTCGAGGTGACGAAAGTGGGGTGGGTGACTGGTGTTGCGAGCAGTGGAGCGCAGCGGAGCAGCGCAGCGCCGGGTCAGCAGAGTCTGGGGGTTGGTCCGGTGACAGGACCCCGCAGCGGGGAACGCAACAAGGAACCGGGCCGCTGTCACGCCGTAATCGGGCCGGGGGGTCCAGCACCGAGACCAGCACGCCCTTGCGCACCGTGCTGCAGTGGGACAAAGACGACTGCGCCGCAGCAGGTCTGGTGAAGTTCGATCTGCTCGGCCTGGGAATGCTGAGCGCACTGCACTACGGCGTCGACCTGATCCGCGAGTTCCACGGGACCGAGGTGGAACTGTCGCAGATCCCCCAGGAGGACGACGTCTACGAGATGATCTGTCGCGCCGACACCGTCGGT
>JANPDB010000111.1:0-6377 GCA_031431255.1 Acidimicrobiia bacterium
GAAGATCGCGGCCGCTACCACGTGCCGATCCTTCTCGTTGACGATCACTTCGTCAACGAACCGCCTTGGGATCGCGATCCCATGTCCGTCCGTGGCGACGCGTACGTTGGCAAAACGTCGTTGCACTCGTGCCTCGTCGAGATCTGGCAGATCTGCGATGACGTTCCGGATCGCCTCGGCAAGGATCTGTTCACTTACGATCGGCCGCTGGAACAGACCGTTAGTGCTAGCGCTCAGGATGAAATCGCAGATCCGTATTGGGAAGAGCACGTCTGCGTCGAGCAACAACCGTGCTCCACGAACGGTCACGACAGCTGTCACGCCTCGAAGAAGCCGAACGCGTCGGCGTCGGCAGCAAGCTCGTCAAGCGCACGACGTCGCCGTTCCAAATCAGCGTGGAGGTAGGCGAGCGTGTCGCGTCGCCGTATGCGCCGATGCCCGCGCTCACCGTGCGTGCGACGGAAAGGAAGCGCTCCCGTGTCCAACAAGCGGATCAACGTCGGCCGTGAGACTCCCAACAGCTTCGCTGACTCCTGCGTCGTGAGATCGTCCGAACCGGGTGACTGAAGCTCCGCGATCGCACCCTGAAATGCCTCGACCACTTCGGAACTGAGGATGACCTGGCGTCCGCGGCTGTCCACGAGGCGGGCATCATCGCCGAGCAACTTGGTGAGCTCGTCGAGGGTGGCTGGCTTGGCTGATGTCGTTGTTCGGGCCATGTAGGTGATCCTGACATCAAATCGAACATATCGCAATGGCGTTCGACGAGATCGAACTCATTCGGCGCACTGTGGCCGATGCTTGCGGACCCCCGGCAGTCCCCCGGGAGGAGGAGTCGGGCGGACGACTCATCTCAGCGCAGCCCTCCGATGCGATGACGGTGCACTCGGTCGCCCGGATGCACTCACCTGTTCGGCTGCCGACCGCGCCGAGTTGCTTCGAATCATCGACGGCACCCCGGATCTTGCAGGGATGCGTGCTACTCGTCTCGCGAACCTCGGCGCGCCCTGACTTCATTCCACGATGCGTGCTCGCAGTGCGACGCCGCGTCTCCGGTCTCGGAAGCGGTCAGCGCAGCTTCGGCAGCCAGGTCTAGCAATTGGTGACGCGCTTGTGACGCTGCGGTCGCAGTCGCGAACCCGCGTCTGGTCACCTGGATCCACTTGCCTGTCAGCGGGTCCTTCGACGTACGTGCCTTGAAGTACCAGCAATTCGCGTCACGGTATACGCCCTTGAAACGAGGCATCACAGACCTCCGAGAGGGGTTTTCGAACACCTAATGTTCTCACGCGTGTTCTCACCACGACGGTGTCGATTCCCGACTCGTCCCCTGACCTGGGCTTTTGGCGCGTTCGGAGGGATTCGAACCCCCAACCTTCTGATCCGTAGTCCTCTCAGAGTGTGTATTCGGTGCTGTCCGGGAGAGTCACGGAGTGACCATTGGAGACCGCAACCTGCGTGATTGCTGCGAGGGCGACCGACCGAAAGTGACCGCTGTCGACCGGGAGTGTCCCTTGAGAACCAGGCCAATGTTCTCAATCTTGTTCTCATACGTACGCTTACGTTCTTGGCAGGACGAAGCACTCGACGCCCGCCACGGCGGCAGCGCGATCCATCAAGGCCGATCGTGTCGAAACCGCGATCGGCGCTTCAAGCACCAGAGAAGCGGCGATGGCTTCCGCTGTGAGGAAGTTCACTGATGTGAGCGCAGCAACCGCGCTCATCGGCGGGACCAGATCCCTCGGGTGAATCATCTCGATCGTGTTGGGGAGGTCCTCGAGTAGTCCGTGCACATACCTTCGCCGATCGTCACTCAACGCCGCGAACTCTCGTGTCAGCGAACCATCAACGCGTCCCGTCGAGAGTGCTCTCGAAAGCCGGTAGAACCACGAAAACGTTGTTGCGATCCCGCGGACGGCATGCTCAGCGAACTCAGCCGTTTCGGTGCCGGACAGAACTTCGAACAGCAGTCGGTCGTCGACGACGATCACGAAGCAAGGTCAGGGTCTGACGCAGCGACCTCGGCAATGGCTGCGTCTAACTCGCCAGACGCAACGATCGATTTTGCCCACGCACCAATGACTGGGTCGAAACCCTTCGAGACGAACGGCTTCACCACGACGTCTCCGCGACGACGCCGCGCGGCCCGGACGGAGCGAGCCAGCTCCGGAGGAAGCGTGTCGAGGTCGACTGTCACGGTCCTAACCGTACCGCGGCCGTGGCCCTCACCGATAGGGTTCTGCGTCCTCAGGCAACAGGCTCGGAACAGTGGTCCTTAGCCCCAACTGTGAGAGTCAACGCCCGAGCGCCCGAGCCATCGGCGGGTTACCAGCCAACGGTCCGGTGTTGAGACGCCGATGGAGCAGATTCGGGTTCACCTGCCGCGAGCTGGTCGAGGTGCTGATCGATGGCGTCGGCAACGGCTGTGTCGGCGAGTGGGAGCGCGTACGCGTACTCGCGCAGCGTTGTTGCCGCATCGGCGTGCCCGAGTCGCGCTTGGGCTTGGAGGATCTGGCCTCGCTCGACGAGGAACGTGGCCACGTTGTGCCGGAGGCGATGAAGCGTCGCCCCTTCCACGCCCGCTCGGCGCGCAAGACGTGTGAATCGGTGGCCAAGGGCTCCGGTCGTCAACCGAGTGCGGTGGTCGAGGACGGGGCTGAAAAGCCACGGCCCGAACTCAGCACCAGGCCGAGCGGAGGGCCGCCAGTCGTGTTCGAGTTGGTGCCACAACATCGCCGCCGAGTTGCCGATCGTCAGCGTCCTGTCGCGCCCCGACTTCGGTGTGCCGATCACGTCCGCCGACGCCGCGCGGGCAATGTGCAGGACCCGGTCGTTGAGGTCGTCGAACTGCAGCGCTGCAAGCTCGCCGCGTCGAGCGCCACTGTCGGCCGCGAGGCGCACCAGCAAGAGATCCTGCTCGGCGAGATGGCGATACTCACGATCGCCGGGGCGACCGATGTCGTTCGCGACAGCCTCGAACAGCTGAGCTTCGGCGGCAGCGAGGAGCCGTCGGAGTGCGTCCGCTTCGAGCGGTCGCCGAGGTTTGGGTCGTGTCGGTCCGCGCATCGTTCGGATGGGGTGGGTGTCGATGATGCGTTCGTCGTACGCCCATCCAATCGCCGCTCGCAAGGCGCGGAACCGTCCGGAGATGACGGCGGGGCCCGCACCAGCAGCGCTCCAGCGGGAGAAAGCGGTCCGCAGCACACGCGGGGTAAGCGAAACGACGCGCAAACAGGCGAGCGTGTCATCGGCCCGAAGTGCCTTGGCGTTGGAGGTGTACCCGACCAGGGTGGAGGGCTTCCAGGGGTGATCGGCCACGAGCCATCGATCCAATAGTTCGCCTACGGTCAGCATCGGGGCTGCTTTGGCAACAGAACGACGAGCCCGGTACTCGGCGGCCAACTCGGAGCCGTAGCGCTCGGCCTGGTCGCGGGTGCCTCGGAAGGTGACCGAGCGAGTCATCGTCCGTCCGGTCACCGGATCCGTGCCCACCGAGATACGAAGCTCCCAAACACCAGATCGGCGCTCCCGTAGCGATCCGGACCCGTGCTGTGCCATCTACTCAGGGTACGGGCCGACCGGCACCGATGTTGGGATGAATGTTGGGCTGACCGCCGTCCCAACCTCGGCCAACGATCAAGAAAATCACCTATGAGCTGCGGAGATGTTTGGCGCGTTCGGAGGGATTCGAACCCCCAACCTTCTGATCCGTAGTCAGATGCTCTATCCGTTGAGCTACGAACGCGTGAACTGCGACGACAACCTTACTGGAGTGCTTGGGGCCCTCCCGCAACGTTGCGTCTGGCGGAGAAGGAGGGATTTGAACCCTCGGACCCAGTTTCCCAAGTCAACTCATTAGCAGTGAGTCCGATTCGGCCGCTCTCGCACTTCTCCGTGCCGGCCGAAGCCGACCCGCCCAGTTTGACACACCCCACCAGCCGCCGGAGGAGCCGATTCCGCACGGGAAAGTGCTCGACCTGGGTCGGCTCAGCGTCTCCGGGTCGGGATCTGTGCAGAAACCGTGCTCAGGCCGACCCGGTGCACACCAGCCGACCCAGCGACGCCAACCGACCCAGGAACCTGCGCCAAACCCGGGGCCGGGCGAACCGCGTGGGCGCCGGGCTTACTGCTTGAGGATGTTGACGGCCCGGGCGATGACGAGTGCGCCGATCGACAGTGAGACGGCGGACTGCACCAGCATCGCCATCTTCGCCCACCGCGAGAGCGGCATGACGTCGGTCGGGCTAAACGCCGTGGCGTTCGTGAACGACAGGTAGAAGTAATCGGCGAAGGCCGGCTCCCAGTCGGAGGGAGCCAACTCCGGCGAGGTCATCTGCGGGAACAGGAAGTCCTGGTGCCCAACCACGGCATTGGCACGCGCCGCCGGCCCTCCTCGGTCGAACTCCCAGTACCAGAGGGAGAAGATGATGACATTGGTGAGCCAGATCGCCCCTCCGTTGTTCAACAGCGGGCCGGCCACGTGACCTTCTCGGCCTTCGACGAGGCCCGTTATGAGCTTCACCGCCGACCATGCGTTTGCCAAGGTGAGCACGGCGATCATCAGCAAGCTCAGGCGCCGTATCGACGTCGACTGGCGATTGATTCGCATCGGGTTCGCAACGATGAGCGCCACCAGCAACAGCAGCGCAACAACGGGCAGGAGCCAATGCGACGGAACACTAGGCGATGCGGGATGGTGAATTGCAGGCCGACGGCGGCAGCGACAGCGAGACTCGCCGGCCATCGCGACTCGCCTTCGGTTACCGCACGCCAGGCCGGCAGGGCCACCTTCGAAAGCTGACCCGTCAGTTGGTCATGCTGAATGAGGAGATGCTCGACGCGGTCCAATCGTTGCGCCAGACCCTCGTGTTCGGACGGCTCTTGATCCCCCGGAGGCCCGTTCGGCTGATCGTCCACGCAACCAATGTTGCACCCAACGAGACCAGCCACCCGGCGACCTGGGTCAGCTCAGCGCATTGGGACGGGATCTGTGCACCAGTGCACACCAGCCGACCCAGTGCACACAGGCCGACCCGGTCCACACCCGCTGACCCAGTGCACACCAGCCGACCCAGAAGCAGGGAGGGCTACCCCTCGAGAAGGCCCAGGGCGTGGTCGGCGAGGGCGTCGACCCGGCCGGCCATGCCGTCGGTCTCTACGCCGGTGTTGTCGCCCATCACGCCCGCGAGGTAGCGCGACAGCACGCCCTCCGCGATGCAGGCCAGGCGCCAACACGCGAACGCCTCGTACCAGCCGATGTCGGCAACGGTTCGTCCGCTGACCTCGCAGTAGCGGGCCACGAACTCGGCCCGGCTCAAGAACCCTTCGTGTCCGCTCGGGTCGTTCTCGCGGCGGAACGGCTCGCCGGGGTCCGTCCAATACGACACCACGTAGCCCACGTCGGCGAGCACGTCGCCGAGCGTGCAGAGCTCCCAGTCGAGAACGCCGGTGAGCGTTCCGGAGGCGGGGTCGACGAGCACGTTGCCGAAGCGGTAATCGCCATGCACGATGCCGGTGTAGATCTGCTCGGGCTGACGCTCCATGAGCCGCGCCCGCACGATCTCCATCGACGGAAGCTCACGCGTTTTCGACGCGTCCCACTGGGCCGACCAACGCTTGAGCTGCCGCTCCACGTAGCCGGTGCGCTTGGCGAGGTTGCCGAGGCCGACGGCATCGATGTCGACGGCATGTAGCTGGGCAAGCGTGTCGGCCAGCGAAACGGAAGCTGCCCGCCGAACCGCGACGGACAGGTCTGCACCTTTCGCCGGCGAGTCGAGCACCACACCGTCGACGAACCCCATCACGTAGAACGGGGCGTCATTGACGGAAACGTCCGTGCACATACCAAGCGCCGGAGCGACCGGCACATCAGCGCGAGCCACCGCGCTGATGAGTTTGAACTCACGGCCCATGTCGTGCGCGGTCGCCAATACGTGGCTGACTGGCGGCCGCCGCAGCACCGTTGCATTCCCGGCGGCGTCGCGCACGTCATATGTCAGGTTCGAATGACCGCCGGCGATCAGCGAGTACGACAGCGGAGCCACGTACCCCGCGACGTGCTCGGTGTAGAAGCGGTGCACCGCCTCAGGAACAATGCCGAGCGGGGCGTCGTCGGAAACAGCTGCAGCATGGTCACTCACCGGGTCGCTCACCGGCGCATCGTCGCAAATGTGGGGTCGTCGTGCGAACTACGAAGCGCCGCCACGTGCGCCGCGAGTTACGCAGCGACCCGCCAGCGACCGGGCTCGGTCTCGAACACGGCCCCGGACCGAGCCAGGCGGCGCAGGTGCATTCCCATCGAGGTGCGCTCCACCTGATCGGCCCAGACGACCTCAGCACCGGGCCGATAGACGAACCGGTGGGCGGCGATGTCATCC
>JANPDB010000112.1:0-10546 GCA_031431255.1 Acidimicrobiia bacterium
GCGTTCCTCTCGGGAACGCTCATCCTCACCGACACCATCCGTGGCACCTTCGACTCGCTGCTCGCCAAGGCGGACGAAGGTACGGACGCTTACATCCGGGCGGCAAGCCCGCTCGAGCGTGGCTACGGGGAGAGCAGCCGACCACTCGACGCGGCCCTCCTCGACAGCGTACGCGGCATCGACGGCGTCGGTCAGGCCAGCGTTCAGGTCTCCGGCTACGCCCAGATCCTCGATCGTGCCGGCAAAGCAGTGGGCACCGCGCAAACCGGCGTCCTCGGGATGAACTGGGTGACGGTCCCCGCGCTCAATCCCTTCACCATCGTGGCCGGACGTGCGCCGCTGCACTCGAACGCAAAGTGGTGGCAGTTCGCCCCGTGGTGGTTGACTTCCTCGACCGAGCCCGTCGAGATCGCCATCGACAAGCATTCCGCCGAAGCGGCGAAACTGGACGTCGGCGACCGCACGACCGTGCTCACGGCAGGCGACCCACGCGAGGCCACCGTTGTCGGCATCACGCGTTTCGGTGAGGTCGATACCCCAGGTGGGCTGGCCGTAGTGCTGTTCGACGACGTGACCGCCGAGGCGGTGCTCAACAAGCCCGGTCAAGTCGACGCGATCGCGGTGACCGCCCGAGATGGTGTCGACCAAGACACCCTTGTCTCTCGGCTCGCGCCTATCGTGGGCACCGGGAACGAAGTGATCGCCGGTGCTGTGCTGACCGCCGAGCACCAGAACGACATCGGCAAGGACATCAGCCAGTTCGGTGTGTTCCTCACGATGTTTGCCCTCATCGCCTTGGTCGTCGGTGCGTTCATCATCAACAACACGTTCTCGATCATCGTGGCCCAACGGAGCCGTGAGATGGCCCTGCTGCGTGCCATCGGGGCAACGGGACGCCAGGTACGCCTTGCCATCCTGGCCGAGGCCGCTGTCACCGGACTGCTGGCATCGTCCGTCGGCCTGCTCGCTGGTGTCGGTGTGGCCAAGGGCTTGCGGTCCCTTCTCAGCGCCCTTGGAGTGGACATCCCCCTCGACACGCTGCAGATCACCACGGCGGCCGTGCTCGGCTCGATCATCATCGGCCTGGTCATCACCTTGGCTGCCGCAGTGCTGCCGGCTCGGCGAGCGTCGCGCGTCGCCCCGATCGCTGCGCTGCGCGACAGCGCGCAGGACCGCTCGGCAGTCTCGATGCCACGCGTCGTTGGAGGCACGCTCGCCACGTTCACCGCTGCGGCGATCCTGCTCGTGGGTCGCGGGGCCGCCGACCTCACGATTGTCGGCATCGGTGCACTTGCGCTGCTCGTCGCCGTCTCCGTGCTGGGCCCGGTCCTTGCCCGTCCGATCGCCGCTTTGCTCGGCACGCCGATCGCTCGCCTGCGGGGCACCGCCGGTACCATCGCACGCCAGAATGCGATGCGCAATCCGAAGCGGACCGCTCGCACGGCGTCGTCGCTCATGATCGGAGTTGCCCTCGTCAGCTTTCTGGCCATCTTCGCTGCATCAGTGAAGTCTTCCGGCGCAGGAGCGTTCCGCAATGACTTCCGAGGCAACGTCGTTGTCGACTCCGGCGCGATCGACGCCAGCAGCGGCCTCACCCCCAACGTCGCTGCCGGCCTCACCAAGCAGCCTGGCGTGAACCTCGTGACCGAGCAAAGAATTTCGGCCATCGAGACCGATGGAACCCCCGGGTTTCTCAACGCCTACGACGTCGGCACCATCAACACGATGTTCGACCTCGGCCAGGTCGACGGCGACCTCACCCGACTCGGTCCCGACGGCATCGCTGTCACTCGTGGAACCGGATCCAGCACGGTACGCCTCGGCGACACCCGTGCCATCACGTTCCCGACGGGAACCGTGACCTTCACCGTCCGAGCCATCTACGACCGGGCTGCCGACACCGTTGGTAAGCAGTTCGTCGACCTCACCGCCTTCGAAGCCAACCTCCCCGAACGTCTCGACTCCCGGATCTACGTCAGCGCCGAGGAGACGACCGTCGTCGAGCGCGCCACCTCGGCATACCCGACCGCCAAGGTGCTCACCACCGATGCCTTCATCGCCCAGCAGAACGGCGAGCTCGACACCATCCTCGCCCTCATGTACGCACTCCTCGGCCTCGCGGTGATCATCGCGATCCTCGGGATTGTCAACACGCTCGGACTTTCGATCCACGAACGCAAGCGAGAGCTCGGGCTGCTGCGGGCGGTCGGCATGAGCCGGGCCCAGGTCCGCACCAGTGTCCGCTGGGAGTCGGCAATTATCGCCCTCTTCGGCACCGCACTCGGACTCCTCCTCGGCACGTTCCTCGCCTGGACCATGGTCCACGCCGCTCCGGTAGGTGGACGGGACCGGCTCATCGTCCCGACCGGTTCACTCATCACCGTCGCTCTGATCGCGACGATCGCCGGCATCGGAGCGGCCGTCATCCCTGCTCGACGCGCCGCCCGCATCAACATCCTGACCGCAATAGCCACCTGACACGAAGCGGAGATTGGTGCCTGGGTCGCTCCAGAAGCGACCCAGCGCACACTCTCCCGACGGAACACCGCAACTCGTCCATACTGAATGTGGGGATCACCGACCACCCGGAGGACCGAGCATGACGCAGAACGTTCCGTGGCAGGGACTCAACCACCTCGCCCTGATCACCAACGACATGGATGCGACCGTGCGATTCTGGCACGGGGCGCTCGGAGCACCTCTGGTCGCCACGATCGGTACCGACACGTTCCGGCACTACTTCTTCTCGTTCGGGCCGAAGAGCTCCGTTGCCTTCTTCGAGTACCGGGGGCAGCACACGAACGAGCTGGCCAAACCCGCCGGTGTCTTCGATGCCCGCGCCGGCCAGTTCGACCATCTCTCGATGGACCTTCCCGATGAGGCGGCTCTGCTGGCGTTGCGCGAACGACTCCTCGAAGCCGGTTCCGAGGTGACCGACGTGGTCGATCACGGCCTGATGCGCTCGATCTACTTCAGTGACCCCAACGGCATCGCCCTCGAGGCATCGTGGTGGGCCAACGACCCGACCCACGGCGAGCCCGATTTCACGAACAGCTCGTTCTTCCAGGACTCCGACCCTGTTCCCGCGATGGCCGAGCTTCTCTCCGGCGGACTGCGGACCATCCCGAGGACGCATCTCATCGAAGAACCGACTGAAAACTACTGACCCTTGTGCGGCGGGCCGGAACCTCTCCTGTGCTCGTCAGCGTGACTTCAGAGCAATGTCAGCACCAACCCGCCGAGCGCAAGGTGATACGTCACCATGATCGTCACGTTCGCCCACCGTTCCCTCCGGACGAACCGGTTCCAGCCGAGCACCGCGTCGGAAACCACGAACGCCATTGCGCCGACCATGCCGGCGATCCGACCGGTCGCCCCGACGAGGACAGCCATCACGACGATTGCTGCCAGGTAGAGCGCGACCGCCGGAGCGAGTGAACCGCTCCCCCGGACGATCCGCGGACCGGCAAAGACGCCTACTCCCAGCGACAGCACGACGACGGGCACAACGGTCCACGTGCGGTGCACACCGATCGTCGACGCCCCGATGCAGAAGATGGCGTGACCGATCCAGAACGCCCCGAGACCGACGATGAACCTGTCGACTGCCGGGAGAAGGGCCACATCGCCGATCAGGCACGCAACCAGACCCAGGACGAACCAGACCCGGGCCGAGTCCGGCGCTGCGTCGATCGTCAGCGCCGCGGCGATCATGGCGATCGTGACGAGTGGCTTGCTCCACGCCTCGATCCGGTCATCGTGTTGCAACCGTGACCACCAGTTGGCGATGGCGCTAACGCCGGCAATCCCGATCGCGGCCCAAGTCGCGGTGTTCACGACCTGGAGCCTACGGGAGTGCCCCGGACCGGTCCGGGAGTCATTCACCCGACGGGACGAAAGACCCTGTCCTCGATCATGACGCAGTCCGTACGCTCCACTCATGAGCAATCATTCCGTCGACCAGCAGGATGTCCTCCACAGTGGAAGCGTGTGGGAACGCGATCTGTACGCGATGCTCACGTCCCATGTGGCGAAGGAACGTGGGCTTCTCGAGGAGTACGTCGAGGCGGCGAAAGGAACACAATCCGATGCGCTGGGGTATCTGGTGAACCTCCTCATCGAGGACGAGAAGCGCCACCACCGGATGTTCAACGAGCTGGCCGCTTCGCTCAAGAGCGAAGCGGAACTGTCCGCCGACAAAC
This sequence comes from Acidimicrobiia bacterium, assembly GCA_031431255.1. Taxonomy (GTDB): domain Bacteria; phylum Actinomycetota; class Acidimicrobiia; order Acidimicrobiales; family JANYDT01; genus JANLQX01. Next base: position 4,203 of record JANPDB010000112.1, read on the forward strand.
CGGTGGTTCCACGGATGGACTTCCGTTCGTCGGACGCGTCGGCGGTCGTCGACGTTGCTCATCGTCTGCTGGAGAACGAAAAGGACGACGCCCGGGAACTGAAGGCGCTGAAAAAGACGCTCCGCGACGTGGAGGACACCACCCTTTGGGGCCTTCTCGTCGACCTGATGGAGCGTGACACCGAGAAGCACATCGCCATCTTGAGCTTCGTCGAGAAGCACGCCAAGAACAGTCGCTGACCTGCCGCCCGCTGGGCGCTCCAAATAGTCGGCACACAGGTCGCTCACATTCTCCTCACATCGCGAGCCGAAATTCACTCTGCGAGTTCATCGATCACGGACGTGATCGTGCTCGCGGCAGACGTCGCCTCGGAGGAGACCACCTTGAACGCAACCCGCTTTCTCGCACCGATCGCCGCAATCGCACTCGTCTTCGGCGTCAGCGGATCCGCCCACGCGCAGACCCCGTCTTCGACCTCAACCTCGATCTTCGCCGTCGTCGTCGTCGTTACTGACACGACGACTACAACCCGGCCGACCACCAGCACCTCGGTGTCACGACGGGTCATCACGTGCGAGAACGCCCGGAATCACGGCGAATACGTATCGTCGCGGCCAAAGGGCGAGCGGAGTAAGGCGGCGAAGAGCGATTGCGGCAAACCGCATCGTCCGACCACGACCCTCGCCCCGACCACGACCCTTGGCGGCCCAACGACCATGGTGACGACGACCGTGACAACGAAGCCACCGGTCAGCGCGACCTCGACCACCCTGAAGCGCCATGACGATGATCAGGACGAAGACGAGAACGAAAACGGCAGAGGCGACAAGGGCAACCGTAACGGCAAGGGACCGAAGGGTCGCGGAAACGAAAAGGGAAAGCACCGGGATTGACCCGTCAACGGAGCCTTGCGTACTTCGTCGTCGTGAGCTTCGTCGAGGAGCCGGCCAGGAACAGCCGCTGAGCACCGTCGTGATCGGCGTTGGTCCGCACGCATAGTTCCTGGGCGGACAACTTGCGTCGCGAGCGACAACCCGGGTCCGGTTTACTCAGCCTCGTCGTCCGGCGGCGCGTTGGCGAGGAGTTCGCGCCACCGTTCTTCCGGGACGTGTGTGGGCGTCGTGGTCGCCAGGAAGTCCAAGAGGATGTCAAGGAAGCGGTCAGCGTCGCGCCACGGTAGGAAGTGGCCGGCACCTTCGAGGATCTCCAGCCGTGCCCCGGGCATGGCTTCGGCGGCGAGATGGGCATGGCTCACCGGGATGATGCGGTCGCTATCACCCCAGACGACAAGGGTCGGCAGAGCCTGCGCCAGGTAGAGTCGGTCGTTCGCACTGACCCGCTGACCGGAGATGTCGATCACGGAACGCACCGTATGGATGAACGCCTGCTGACCGGCCCGATCGGTCAAGGTGGTGTAGCCCTTCCACACCTCGGCCAGTGAGTCGTCGGGCTTCCAGCCGAGACGACGGGGCAACCAGCCGAGCCACTCCCCCGCTTCACGGACCTTTCGGTGCAGCACAACGGGGACCACGTATTCGGCTCCAGGGAAGGTCACGGCCCGAAGGATCGGGCTGACCTCCCGACCGAGACCACCCGAGGCAACGAGTACCAGTCGCTCGACGCGTTCAGGGAATTGGTACGCGAACTGCATGGCGACGCCACCACCGAGCGAGTGGCCGATCACCGTGGCCCGCTCGAGCCCGAGCACGGCGAGCAGGTCGCGGACGCCGCTCGCGTAGGCGCCGAGTGAGTAGTCACCGCGAGGTTTCGCTGAGTGGCCGTGTCCGAGCAGGTCGGGCGCGACGACGGTGTAGTGCTCGGCCAGGGCCGGGAGCACGCCGCGCCAGGTCGTGGAGCTCCCGGCTATTCCATGGATCAACACGATGACCGGTCCGTCGCCGGCCATTCGATAGGTGACCTCGTGGCCGTGGATCGACACGGTACGCCGCCGCAAAGCATTTTCCCGCCCGACTCGGCCGCCCGCGGTCACTGTCGACATCCACAGATCCTTACACTGACAGTACTTACTGTCAAGATGCATCACCGGTTTTGAGCAGCCGAGCTACATTCCGTTGTGGCTGAAATCCATCTCACGTACCTCAACGGTCTCGACGTCGAAGGACTGGCGATGACCGACCAGGAGATCCTCGACGCGGTGGAAGGCGGACTGCTCGCCCAGGGAACGGGCCAGGCCGTGATCGAACCACGGGTGCACCTTCGTCCCAGTCCGGAGATACGCGGCCACTTCAACGTGCTGCGGGGATACGTTGCCCCACTCGACATGGCCGGCGTGAAGATCGTCGGTGACTACGTCGACAACTACAAGCTCGGCCTTCCCTCGGAGATGGCCCTGCTCAACCTCTTCGATCCGCACACCGGCATGCCCCGGGCGATCATCGACGCAACCGCCATCACCGACATGCGGACGGGCGCGCTGACCGCGCTCGGAGCGCGCCATCTCGCGCGGACCGACTCGAAGATCCTCGGCCACATCGGCGCACGCGGAACGTCGTACTGGAACGTACGGTTGCTCGACCGGCTATTTGACTTCGACGAGATCCGGGTCCACTCACGGCGGCCCGAGAGCCGCGACGCGTTCGCCGCCAAGCTCTCGCACGACCTGGGGAAAGAAGTGACGGTAACGACGGACTGGCGATCGTGCCTGGAGGGTGCCGACATCATGGTGGAGGCGTCGCGGCTCGAGGAACGTGAGGAGTTGTTCCGGACGGGGTGGGTGCGCCCCGGTGTGTTGGTCATTCCCTACGGCACAGTGAGCGCGCTCGAGCTGAGCATGACTTCGGTGATGGACAAGATCGTGGTCGACGATCTCGGCCAGTTCCGAGCCGGTGAGTTCGGGGCACTACGTCCGCATATCAACGCCGGATTGCTGTCCGAGGACGGCGTCCACGCGGAACTCGGTCAGATCGTTGCCGGAAGTCGAAGCGGGCGCGAAACCGACGACGAGCGCATCCTGTTCTGGCATCGCGGTCTCTCGCTCTCCGACATCTCGCTCGGCGCAGCGATGCTGAACAAGGCGACGGAGATGGGGATCGGTCAGTCCCTTCGGTACGCCTAACGTTCTCAGTCGGAGCTCGCCAGACCTGCCGCTTCGACGAGCCGGCCGCTCGACACCAACGCGGCAAACGCTTCGATCTCCCGCCCGATCGGCCGATCTTCGTCGATGAAGCGACAGCGTTCCCGCACCGCGGTGTGAACCGGCCTGAGCGTCGGAGCGATCGCCGGCGCGGCGTCACCGTGACCTCCGGAGCCGAGGTCGATCGCCTGACACGCGGCCACCAACTCGAACGCCACCAGCAGGTCGAGCTTCCCGACCAGGTCGGCGAGCTTCGACGCCGCCAGCGCGGGGAACGTCGCCGAGTCCTCCACACCGTCGGCATTGTGTGACGAAAGAACCGGCACGGGGGTGGAGAGGTGCACGATCTCGGCGCGCAGTGCCTCCATCGGTTTGAGCAGCGGGCCGAACCCGGCGGTGTCGGGACGGTCCGACGACAGCAACGGCGGGAGCCCGCTGTGTGGTTGATGCATGAGGCGCTGCACCCTCGACACGGAGTCGGTCGCACACCACGCCATCGCCCTCGCCAACCCGTCAATGGTCTGGGTCAAGCGGGGCAGATGGAAATTGCCCGTGCTCACGCACACGCTCTCCTCGATGATCACGACGGGGTTGTCGGGCGAGGAGTTGAGGTCGACGTGGAGCTCCTCGTCGAGATCAGCGAGCGCGGCGAACGCGGCACCGTGCACCTGGGCCAGGCAACGGAACGAGAGCGGGTCCTGCAGCCGCCGGGCCGCGCCCGAACGACCGAGTGGACCGTCGCCGAGGAGCCGACGCAGCTGATCGCCCGCTTCGACCTGTCCGGGCTGCGGGCGGGCCCGGAGCGAAGCCGCCGAGAACGGCGAGAGGTTCCCCACGAATCCTTCGAGCGAGAGAGCACCGGCGATCTGCATCGAAACCAACGTTCTGCGTGCGGCTTCCGACGCCAGTGCGGCAAGTGCCGTCGAGAACGCCGTGTTGTTGCAGAGCACGGTCCCGTCCTTGGGGAGAAGCCGCAACGGGCTGAGAAGTGCGGCCTCAAGCCCTTCGAGGGCCGCGACCCGCACACCATCGACAATTGCCTCGCCTTCACCGATCAAGGCGTGAGCAAGTGCGGCCATGGCAACGAGGTCCCCTGTTCCGATGGAACCGATCCGGGGCATGGCGGCGATGAACCCGTTGTTCAGCGCGGCCAGGAGCGCAGGCGCGATTTCCGCGCTGGCCCCGGCGGCGCCGTTCAACATGGTGTTGAGCCGAACGGCCATCACCGCCCGCACCTGCTCCGGGGTCAACAGCGGACCGACGGCCTGCGCCCGGCCGCGAACCATCCGGTACGAGAACTCGGCGGCCTCCTCGGGTGTGAGCATCTGATCAGCGCGCATACCGAGACCGGTGGTGAGTCCGTAGGCCGGAATGGATTCCGCGAGGTAACGGTCGACGATCCGCCGCCCAGCCGCCATGCGTTCGGCCGATCCACTGTCCAGCGAGACCGACGCCCCGGCGGCGATTCTTCGGAGAGCACACGGGGTCAAGGTGGCGCCGTCGAGGACCACGTGGTCAGTCATGGCCTCAGTTCAGCACGAACGTCGCGCCGCTCAGACGACCACGCTGTCTCCGGCCGCTGTCGCGACAAACCGGGTGGCCTTGCTCCGCCCGGCTCCATGCCCCAAGATCTCGCCATGCACAACATCGTCCTGTTCACGCCCGACGGCACAGAGCAACGCCTCGGCGCTCTCGCAGGCTCGGCCATCTTCGTCTCCGCGTCGTCACCCGCCTGATCTCCAATGGACTTCACCGAGGGCGAGGATCAGGTCCTCATCGCTGAGGGCGTTCGGAACGTCTGCAAAGGGTTCCCCGACGAGTACTGGTCGGCGTGCGATCAGGAACACCGTTTCCCGTGGGAGTTCTACCGGGCGATGGCCGAAGGCGGCTGGGTGGGGATGGCCATCCCCCACGAGTACGGCGGCGGAGGTCGCGGCATCACCGACGCCGCCATCATGATGCGCGAGGTCGCCGCGTCCGGTGCGGCGATGAACGGCTGCACGGCCCTGCATCTCACGGTGTTCGGACTCGAGCCGGTCGTGAAGTTCGGCAATGAGCGGCTGAAGCAGACGTATCTCACGCGCGCTGCCGCGGGTGATCTCCACGTCGCCTTCGGTGTCACCGAGCCCAACGCCGGTACCGATACATCCCGGATCACCACCAAAGCCGTCCGCGACGGCGACAACTGGCGGATCTCCGGACAGAAGATCTGGACTTCGAAGGCATTGGAGTCCGAGGTCGTACTCCTTCTTGTCCGCACGGCCGAGGCGCCCAACCACGACCGCTTTCGGCGGTCTGACCCTGTTCCTCGCCGATCTCGACCCCGCTCATGTGACCATCCGCCCGATCCCCAAGACCGGCCGCAATGCCGTCGCCACGTGCGAGACCTTCTATGACGACCTGCCGGTGGAGGCCTGGCGAATGGTCGGCGAGGAGGGGAAGGGCTTCCACCACATCCTCTCGGGCCTCAATCCCGAGCGTGTGCTCATTGCCGCCGAGGCCATCGGGATAGGCGAGGCAGCGCTTCGTCGGGCGGTCGACTACGCAAAGCAACGCGAAGTGTTCGGACGTCCCATCGGCGCCAACCAGGCGATCAGCCATCCACTCGCCGATGCCTATGCGCGCTTACGGGCTGCTTGGCAGATGACCCTGGTCGCGGGCTGGCGCTATGACAACGGACTCCCCTGCGGCGAAGAAGCAAACCTCGCCAAGTACCTCGCCGCCGAAGCCGGGTACGAAGCCGCCGACCGGGCCATGCAAACCCACGGAGGACTGGGCTACGCAGTGGAGTACCACGTCGAGCGTTACTGGCGCGAGGCCCGCATCATGCGCATCGCCCCCGTGAGCCAGAGATGACGCTCAACTATCTTGCCCAGACCGTCCTGGGCCTTCCGCGCAGTTACTAGTGCTGCTCGTTCGCGGAGTGCTGCCGTCTGAGCGGACGGCGAATGCAGCAGCCGTTCCCGGCGAGCGCATCTGATCAGCGCGCATACCGATGCCAGGGGCGACGCCGTTGGCCGGGCTCGACTCGCTGAATCATTTTCGTTCGGCCGCAGCGCAAGTGATCGCACGTGCCCGGCAGGAACGGCAACACTGGGGTGTGGCCGCCACCGGAAGTCCCCGCACCATCATCGAAAGGACCCGAGCCCTGGCCGACGACGTGCTGTTCCCGGGCGCCCTCGACACCGACGCCTCGACTGTCCTCCCGCAGAACAACCTTGACGCCCTCGCCTCACTCGGCCTGTACGGC
>JANPDB010000113.1:0-3311 GCA_031431255.1 Acidimicrobiia bacterium
GAGATCTTCCGCAAGGCACTGAGCATCGAGAACGACGACGATCTCGCCCGGGTCGAAGCGCAGTGGAACATCCCCCTCGGCCGACTCGGGACGCCGCTCGACATGGGCTCGGCGGTGTTGTTCCTCTGCTCACCCGGAGCATCGTGGATCAGCGGAGAGACCCTCCGGGTGGGCGGCGGCGCGAAGGCCCGCTGACGTCCGGCTGCACCGTTGACCGTCTTCAACCGGCGTACGGCAGCGGTCGGCTGACCGCCGTCGACTGTCTCAGCGCTTGGGCTTGAACGCCTTGTAGTTGCGGTTGCGGGCCTCGGCCAACGAGTCGGGGCCGAAGGTTGCACCCTGCCCGGTCTCGACGATGTCGTCGATCACGTTCTTCGGGGTGGCGGCGTCATCGAGGTCGTAGACGATCTGGGTGCGCTTGTCGCCCAGGTAGCGGAAGTGTTCGAAGCGGGTGGGACGACCGGACATTGGTCCAGTCTCGCACGGGGCACCGGGCCGATCTCGAATCGGCAATCGGGCGAACGCGAATCGGGAGCACACCCAAAGGCGCGCTCCCGATCCAAGTACTTCACTGGTAAGACTCACGCGTGAGCCAACGGCATCGGAGGGGACCAGCATCCGAACAGCGAGCGTAAGGGTGGCCGGCGTTGGATTCGCCAGCGGGTCCAGCTGTGCCGACTAGCGGCCAGCCACCTCCAGGGTCCCAAACAGTTGACTAGCGGAAATTTGGACCACCTCCTTTCTCTGGTGTCGTCATACTGCCACCAGACACGGGCGGACGCCAGGTATTTACATCGCGGAGTCCGCCACCGGGCCGATTGCGCCGACGGCCACGAGATAATTCAGCTCGCCGTCGAGCACGGCCTTCACGTGGGCGGGGTCGACATCACGGCCGAGGGCCAGCATCCGCATCACCAGCGCGTCGACGGAATCCTCGTCGCCGACGACGACCGGTCGTCCATCGGATCCGAGCGACGTTGCGACGCCACGAGCGCCGAGGTCGGTCAGGTGCCAGTCGACGATGTCGCGGACATCGCCGTAGGTGATCTGCGCGCGTACTTCATCGGGCAGGCGTGCTTCGATCCACACAACGGCTTCGGTCAGGTCGAAGACCGGCTCCGGGGTAAGGCTGTCCAGGCGACGGGTTTCGCGCCCGACCATCACCGCTGCGGTGATGAAGACGAGGACGGCAGCGAGAACGGCGTAGGGAATCATCTCGGTCGCTCGCGTGGATCAGGGCGTGAAGAGCGCATCGACGTAGTCGTCCGGGTCGAAGGGCACGAGGTCGTTGACGCCCTCGCCGAGGCCGACGAGCTTGATGGGAATGCCGAGCTCGGTCTGGATGGCGAAGGCGATGCCGCCCTTCGCCGTGCCATCGAGCTTGGTAAGTACCACACCGGTGATGTCGGCTACGTCGGCGAACTGCTTGGCCTGCACCAGACCGTTCTGACCGGTTGTGGCGTCGAGAACGAGAAGGACCTCGGTGACCTTCCCGGGTTCGCGATCGGCGACGCGTCGAATCTTGCGGAGCTCCTCCATCAGGTTCGTCTTCGTCTGCAGCCGTCCGGCGGTGTCGCCGAGGACAAGGTCCATGTTGCGGGACGCGGCCTTCTCGACGGCGTCGAAGATGACCGAGCCGGGATCGCCGCCGTCGGCTCCGCGGACCATCGTGGCCCCGGTGCGCTCGGCCCACATGCCGAGCTGTTCCGCTGCCGCGGCGCGGAAGGTGTCGCCGGCGGCGACGACGACGGACCGGCCGGCGTCGATCTGCTGCTTGGCGACCTTGCCGATGGTCGTGGTCTTGCCGACACCATTCACGCCAACGAAGAGCCACACGTTGGGCCGACCCGGCTCGAAGCGCAGGCTGCGATCGGCCGAGACGAGTTGCTGCTTCAGGTCCGACTTGAGCGCATCGATCAGCTGCTCGGACGACGAGATCGACTCCGACTTCACCCGTTTTCGCAGATCGTCGAGAAGGGCCGTCGTGGTGGCGACACCGACATCGGCGAGTAGCAATGCCTCCTCGAGGTCGTCGAACGACGCGGCGTCGATCTTCGATCGTCCGAGCACGGAGCCGACCGCTCCCCCCAGGGCCGACCGGGCCCGGCTGAGACGGTCACGGAAGCTCGGCTTCTCGCTTTCCTCGGGCGCGGCAGAGGCAGGCTCCTCCGGAGTGTCGATGACGTCGACGGGGAGCCGGTCCCGGTCGACGGTGAGCTCAGCCCGCGGCCGGGCCTCCGACGGAACGGGAACCGGTCGGGGAGATTCGACCCGACGGGGCGGCTCCGCCCGGAGTTCACGAGCGCGGCGGGACCGCACGGCGGCGACACCGGCGACCGCAACAACCAGCACCGCAACAACCAGACCGATCAGGAGCACTTCCACGGCCGACGAGCCTACGGGCCCTCCGAGTGCTCCCCCGCCGTCGCTCAAGGTATGGCAGCGGGGCGCAGGGCTTGCACCTGTCCTCGGCCCGCGCCGATAGCGTGGCCGACGTGAGCATTCCCACCCCCCACCTCGAAGCTGCCGCCGGCGAGATCGCCGAGATCGTGCTGCTGCCGGGCGATCCGCTGCGCGCCCAATTCATCGCCGAGAACTTCCTTGACGGTGCCACCTGTTACAACCGAGTCCGCAACATGCTCGGCTTCACCGGCACCTACAAAGGGGTGCGGGTCAGCGTCCAGGGAACCGGCATGGGCATGCCTTCGATTTCCATCTACACGACCGAGCTCATGAGGTTCTACGGCGTGAAGACCGCCATCCGCATCGGGTCCTGCGGTGCCATCCTTCCGTCGGTGAAATTGGGGGACGTGATCATCGCCCTAAGTGCACATACGACATCGAACATGAACCGCCGCTATTTCCACGACATCGACTACGCCGCGACCGCGTCCTATGACCTCGTGCGTGCCGCGGCTGAAACCGCGGCTGCGGCGGGCATCGCCCACCACGTCGGGCCGATCCTCACCGGCGACGCGTTCTACGACGACGACATCAGCACGTTCGAGCTCCTCGGCAAGCACGGCACTCTCGCCGTGGAGATGGAGTGCGCGGCGCTCTACACGATTGCCGCGCGCGAAGGCGCACGGGCGCTCGGAATGGCGACGGTGAGCGATCACCTTCTGAACCACGAAGTCATGTCGAGCGAGGAACGGCAGACCGGCCTCGTGTCGATGGTCCGGCTCGCGCTCGATACCGCGATCGTTCCTGCTCGCTGAACGAACAACCGCCGCAGCTCAGGCGCGCGCGCCGATCTTCTCGCTGACCACCTTCGACGATCCGCCCGGCTGCATCGTGACGCCGTAGAGGCA
>JANPDB010000114.1:0-4116 GCA_031431255.1 Acidimicrobiia bacterium
GTGCATCTTCGCGGCAGTTCACGTGCCATCGAAACGACACGGCGAGTCGCAGAACGGGAGATTTCCTGGCGGATGATGACTCCGGATCTTCCGACTCCGCGCACTCGTGAGCACCCGGCCGTTCGCGGGAGCGGGGTAGAACGGATGGCGTGTCATCGACGCAGGTCTTTCGGTTGGTGCTCATCGGCCATTTGCTGGCCGGCATCGGGGCGTTCGGGCCACTGCTCGTCATGCCGCTCGTCGCCCGGCGGGCGACGAGCGGTGCGTTCGGGACGGAAGGTCAGGCGGCGGTCGCGCAGACGTCGCTGTGGGTGCGGCGCCGGGTGAGCGAACCCTGCTTCGTTGCGGTCGGTCTCCTCGGGGTCGTTGCTGCGGCATTGCATCCCGACGATGGTCTCTTCGGGTACCTGTGGGTGCAGCTGGCGGTGGCCTTCTGGCTGATCGCCGTGATGGTCGTGCTGTTGGTGCAGGGGCCTCTGGCCCGGCGGGCTGAGCGTCTCGTCGTGATCCTGTCGCGCTGCGAGGGCAACGCCGAACAGGGCCGCGAGCTGACGAAGATCTCCCGATGGCTGGAGCTTGTCACCATGGTCTCCGCCGTCGGCCTCCCGGTGATGCTGTATCTGATGTTGTTCCAACCACGGTGAGCATCTGTTGGTGTTCCGACGCGGCGAGCATCTGATGGTTTTCCAACCGCAGTGACCCTCTTCGGGTGTTCCGACCGCGGCGAGCGCTGACCGGGGACCGGTGGCGGTGTCAGCGTCTGCCGCTCAGCTGTCGCCACCACTTCTCGGCCGCAGCCACGCGTTGCTCGAGCTGCTCGACCGTGGCCGAGTCCACACGCGGGAGGTTGATGAGTCGGTTGAGCTGACCGTTCACCTGCCCGTGGTTCATGCCTGTGGCGCGGGCGAGGTCCCGGGCCCACTCAGCGTTCTTCAGACGGAGGGCCTCTTTGCGCTCGTAACGGGAGGTGCCGTCGAGCGCGGCACTCTGGCTGCCGGCGAGTGGGGGCGCGAGGGCTCCGACGTCGAGGAGCAGGTCGTCGGTGCCGTCGTCGGACGCAGCCTCGGAAGGTTCGGGCTCGCTGTCCTCGTAGTCGTCGTCGAATACGGACCCGCCGATCATCACCTCGGTCTGTGACGTCTCGGTGGCGACCGACGAGAGAGCGCTGAACAGCGACAGCTGCTCGTCGGGCGATGTCGGCGCGTCGAACGCCGACGGATCCGGTTCGGCCCGCCCTTCGAATCCTTTACGATCATCGCTCGGCTTGCGGAGGGAATGGCGACGGGCGTCGGCGATCTGATGAGCCCACGTGCGTAGCCGCGGGTCGTCGGGGATGAAGAGGTACGCCTTCTGCTTCACTACACCTGGTGTCCAGCGCACGAGACGTCCGACCGCTTGGCGGAAGAACAGCTCGGTGGTCGTCGTGGTGGCGTAGACCCCGATGGCAAGGCGGGGGATGTCGACCCCTTCCGAGACCATCCGCACGGCGATGATCCACGGTTGCGTGCCGTCGGCGAAGTGGCCGATCCGACTCGATGCCTGCGGGTCGTCGGACAGCACGACCGTCGGCGTGACGCGTAGTCGCCAGCGCATCAGCTCGGCGATGGCACGAGCGTGCTCGAGGTCGGTGGCGATGATCAGTCCGCCGGCGTTGGGCTGGCGGGTGGCACGGAGCTCGGTGAGCCGTTCGTGGGCCTGGGCGAGAACGGTCGGGAGCCATTCCCCGTCGGCGGACAACGCCGTTCGCAACCTCTGCGCCGAGCCGGTTCGGTCGAGCGCATCGTCGAAGGAGGCGGATTGGAGGCTGCCCGCCGGCGACATCCATTCCATGAAGCCGTTGATTCGGGGAAAGTAGACGGGTCGGACGACACGACCGTCGCGCAGGGCGTCGCCGTAGCCGTAGTCGTAGTCCGATTCGGCCTCGTCGAGGCGGTAGCGGACGAAGGGGATCGCCGACGTGTCGCTGCGGAACGGGGTGCCGGAAAGGGCAAGGCGTCGGGTCGCCGGCGCGAACGCCTCCCGCACCGAGTCGCCCCACGCCCGCTCGTCGCCGGCGTGGTGGAGCTCGTCGAGGATGACCATCGCACCGGGCGTGAGCCGGGCGAGGACGGTTGAACTCGTCGAGACCTGTTGGTACGTGGTCACGATGCCGTGCATGTCGGGGGCTAGGGCACCGCTGGTGGGCGACCATTCCGGGTGGAGGTGCAGGCCGAAGCGGGTGGCGGCCCGCGCCCATTGGAGTTTCAGATGGGCGGTCGGGGCGACGATCACCAGACGTCGTCCGGGAATTCCACGGAGCTCGCTCAGCGCCGCGGCAAGGGCAAAGGTGGTCTTACCGGCCCCGGGGGTGGCGACGGCAAGGAAGTCCGGACCCGTCTCGGCGGCGGCCGTGAACCGGTCGAGTGCGGCCTTCTGCCAAGGGCGGAGGCGGACGACACGGGACATCTGGCGGAGGGTGTGCACCACATCGAACGGTCGAGCGGCGGGCCCGACGATCGTAGTCGCCCGACCCCGAGTACCGACCGCGCCGTCTGTCAGCTGCGGGGGACGAACACCGACTCGCGGTAGAAGCGCAGTTCAGCGATGCTCTCGCGGATGTCGTCGAGGGCCCGATGCCCGCCGCCCTTGCGGGGAACCTTCTTGTAGGTCTCCGGATACCAGCGCCGGGTGAGTTCCTTGACGCTGGAGACATCGACGCTGCGGTAGTGCAGGTATTCGTCGATGGTCGGCATGAAGAGCGCGAGGAATCGTCGGTCGGTGCCGATGGAGTTGCCGCACAGCGGCACCGATTTGGGCTCGGGAATGTGGAGGCGGAGGAAGTCGAGCGTCTGGGTGACGGCGTCGTCGAGGCTGATGGTCGACGACGTGATGGCGTCGAGGAGGCCGCTGCGGGTGTGCATCTGTACGACCACGTCGTCCATCTCCGACAGGGCGGCGGCGTCGGCGTGGATGACGAGGTCCGGCCCCTCCGCGATGATTTCGAGATCGTCGTCGGTGAGAAGAGTCGCGATCTCGACGATCACGTGGCGACCGGGTTCGAGACCGGTCATTTCGAGGTCCATCCAGGCGAGCACGGGCGCCACCTTAGGTGTCGGGCACCCGTTGCGGTCGTTCAGTCCGCGATCAGTCCCCGGGAAGTCGTGCCGGCGCCGACGGAACGGCGTTTCCGACGAACTGGGCCCGCAGCTCCTTGGCGGAGAGCGGGCGCGCAAGGAGGTTTCCCTGGACGGCTTCGCAGCCGAGTTCCACGAGGGCGTCGAGCTGGGCGACTTCCTCGACTCCCTCGGCCGTCGCGCGGAGTCCCAACGAGTGCGCGAGGTTGATGATGGCCCGAACGATCTCGGTGCCCCCCGCACCGTTGGTGAGCTCGGCGACGAACGTGCGGTCGACCTTGAGATAGTCGACCGGGAATCGTGAGAGGTAGTTCAGTGACGCGTAGCCGGTGCCGAAGTCGTCCACGGCGAGGCAGAGGCCGAGTTGCTTCAACGAGGTGAGGGTGGACACGGTCGCGTCGGCGTCGTGCATGAGGACCGACTCGGTGATTTCGAGCACGAGCCGCTCGGCGGGAAAGCTCTCCTCGCACAGCACGGCGGCTACGCGCGACGTCAATGCGGGGTCCTGGATCTCGCGGCCGGAGAGGTTCACGTTCACCGTGATCTCGATGTCGCCAAGGTCACGACACGCCTGGCGAAGCACCCAATCACCCAGCTGGGAGATGAGGCCGGACTCCTCGGCGATCGGAATGAACACGTCCGGTCCGAGACGGCCGCGGGTTGGATGGTCCCAGCGAACGAGTGCTTCGACGGCGTTCGGGACGCACGATCCGGAGGCAAAGATGGGCTGATAGAGGAGAGCGAGCTCATCGCGGGCCACGGCATGACGGAGGTCCATTTCGAGCGACAGCCGCTCGGTCGCGTCTCGTTGCATTTCTGGGACGTAGTGCGCTACTCGGTCGCGGCCCATCGCCTTGGCCTTGTACATCGCCGCATCAGCGTGACGCAGCAGCGACTCGGCGCTCGCCCCCGGTGCGTAGCGGGCGATGCCGATGCTGGCGGTGCAGGTGTAGGCCTGTCCGTCGCCGATGCTGAACGGTTCGGCCAGGGTGGCGGCGATGCG
>JANPDB010000115.1:0-8652 GCA_031431255.1 Acidimicrobiia bacterium
GCCTTCGAGCTGACGGCCTGCCACCGGAGACACCATGAGCACGTACACCACCGACACTGATCGAGTCCCGCTCACGGTCAACGGAACTACGACCACCGTGTCCGCACGCCATCCCCATCTTCTTGCGGCGATCCGCGAGGAGCTCGGACTCACGTCGGCCAAGGACGGCTGTTCCCCCCAGGGCCAGTGTGGGTGCTGCACCGTGCTGATCGACGGGAAGCCCGTCGTGTCGTGCACCATGTCGCTCGACCGCGTCGCCGGGAAGTCGATCGACACGATCGAGGGGTTCGACGCCGGAGAGATGGATCGCTACGCCGATACGTTCGCTGCCTGCGGCGCTCTGCAGTGTGGCTTTTGCACGCCGGGCATCGTCGTTCGCGCCAAGGCGCTGATCGACAAGAAGGGTGAATCGCTCACCGAAGAGGAGACCCGGCGCCATCTCGGTGGACATCTGTGCCGCTGCACGGGCTACGTGAAGATCCTCGACGCAATCGAGGCGCTCGCCAAGGGCGAGCACCGCACGCCTGCGGTGAACGGCGGGATCGGTTCGAGCGGCGTGAAGTACGAAGGTCGCGACCTTGCGATCGGTATGCGCGCGTATATCGATGACATGAGGGTGGAGGGAATGGCACACGGCGCGCTCGTCCTCGCCGAGCACGCCCGCGCCGACATCATCAGCATCGACACCTCGGAGGCGGAAGCCGTTCCCGGGGTCGTGGGCGTCTTCACGGCTGCCGACGTGCCGGGTGCGCTCAAGACGGGTCTGATCCACAAGGACTGGCCGCTCATGATTCCCGTGGGCGGACGAACCAGCTTTCTGGGCGACGTGCTCGCCGTGGTCATCGCCGAGGATCGCGAAGTCGCGAGACGAGCAGCAAACGTGGTCCGCGTCCAGTACGACATCCTTCGCCCGATCACCGACGCAGTGGCGGCCATCGGTGATCCAGAACATGCGGTGTGGGGTCTCGAAGGCAATGTCCTGTCGACGTCGAAGTACGCCCGTGGTGATGTCGACGCGGCTCTGGCCGGGAGCGCCCACCGGATCTCCGAGACTTTCCACACGCAGCGCATCGAGCAGGCATTCCTCGAACCCGAATCGTCGCTCGCGGTGCCGTCGCTCGACGCAACAGGTGACCTTCATCTTCACGTCTACTCGGGCGGTCAGGGCGTATGGGACGACCGCGACTCGATCGCCGCCATCCTCGCCATCCCCACCAACCAGGTCACCGTGGAACTGGTCTCGAACGGTGGAGCTTTCGGTGGCAAGGAGGACTTGTCCAACCAAGGGCACGCCGCACTTGCCTCGTGGTTGCTCCGTCGGCCCGTCAAGATCACCAGCACCCGGGAGCAGTCGCTGCTGATGCATGCGAAGCGCCACCCCATTCGTATGGAGTACGAGGCCGGGTGCGACGCCCACGGCACGCTCACAGCACTACGTGTACGTATGATCGGCGACTCGGGCCCCTACGCCAGCGTCGGCATGAAGGTCGTCGAGCGGGCAGCCGGCCATGCCAGCGGCCCGTACCACCTTCCGTCGATCGATGTCTTCGCGTACGCGGTCCGGACGAATAACCCGGTGTGCGGCGCATTCCGCGGCTTCGGCGCCAACCAGGCGCAGTTCGCCATGGAAGGCGTCATGGATCGGCTCGCCGACTTGGTGGGGATCAGCGGCTGGGAGATGCGCAAGCGAAACGTGATCACGCCCGGAGCGGTGTGGGGCCCGGGCCAGATCATGGACGAGGGATCCGCCGGAGCTGAGGCCTGCCTGGACCGTGCGAAGGAGGCATACGATGCCGCGCTCGCAGCCGGCAAGGCGGTCGGCATCGGGCTCGGTCTGAAGAACTCCGGCCTCGGCAACGGCTTCAAGGAGGTGTCGAAGGCCGTGGTCCGGTTCCTGCCCGACGGTGCCAGCAGTACCGGTTCGGTGACCGACGGTCGTCTCGGTTCCGGAATCGTCGAAGTCCGTCACTGCTGGACGGAGATGGGCCAGGGCATCCACACGGTCGCCCTCCAGGTTGCCGTCGAGGAGCTCGCTATCGATCCGACCCGCATCCGCGTCATCGTCGACACCACCCGCGATCTGGGGCTCGGTCAGACGACCGGCTCACGCGGCACCCTGATGGGCGCCGGCGCAGTCAAGGCAGCCTGCGAGACAGCCTTGGCCGGCGACTGTCAGATCGGCATCGACTACGAGGGCGAGTGCCGGGTCGACTGGACCCAGTCGCTCTACGAGGGCATCGAGAACCCGACCATTCATTCCGCCTTCGGCTACGCCGCGCAGGTCGTCATCGCCGACCGTGTCACCGGCAAAGTGGAGAAGGTCGTCGCCGTCCACGACGTTGGTCGTGCGGTGAACCCGCAGCTGTGCGAAGGCCAGGTGGAGGGTTCGGTCCACATGGGCCTCGGGTACGCCCTCAGCGAGGATTTCCCGGCGGACGAGCTGGGTCGCCCGACGAACATGACGCTCCGTTCGCTCGGCATCATCCGCCCCAAGGACATGCCCGAGATCGAGACGATCCTTCTCGAAATCCCCCAGCCACGAGCGCCCTACGGCGTCAAGGGCGTCGGCGAGATCGGGCTGGTCCCGACCAGCGGTGCCGTCGCCGCCGCCCTGCACATGGTCGACGGTGTCTGGCGCAACAGACTCCCCATGAGCCTCCCCAACGCTGCCGCGTCCTCCGACGAGTGACCGTGTTCCGCGACCCCTTCCCGGATCCCGGTCTCCGCTCCGGGATGCTCCACGACTCGCTGCCGGACCGTGCTCTCCGCTCCGGGATGCTCCACGACTTGCTGGCGGGTCCTGCTCTCCGCTCCGGGATGCCGCCGATCAACCCCACCCACTCCGGTACTCGCCCGTTGTTCTCCTCCGTCGAACCGGGTCTCCGTTCCTCGGGGTGGGGGCCCCATCGGCGCCCTCCCTGCGCTCGCTTCCCCTACAGCCGCTGGAGCGGTGCTAGAGCAAACGAGTGGAGGGGTGGCGCCGGGGAGGGGCCCGCCGAGGAACGCAGACCCGGCGACGAAGGAGCAACGGGCGAGTACCGCAGAGTGGGAAGGCTCCCCGGTGACAGGACCCCGCAACGGTCAGCGGACGGGCGACTGAGTGACAGGACCCCGCAACGGTCAGCGGACGGGCGACTGAGTGACAGGACCCCGCAACGGTCAGCGGACGGGCGACTGAGTGACAGGACCCCGCAACGGTCGGCGGACCTGAGAGTGGAAGACAGATGAACACGACGCCGGGGTTGGTGTGTGCGCATCATCACCTGTACTCCGCGCTGGCACGGGGGATGCCGGCTCCACCGCAGTCGCCGACGAAGTTCAGCGAGATTCTCGAGCAGGTCTGGTGGCGTCTCGATTGCGCGCTCGACCTCGACATCCTTCACTGGTCGGCCAAGCTCGGCGCTCTCGAAGCGTTGGAGTCGGGAACGACCTGCATCATCGATCACCACGAGGGACCGAACGCGATCGATGGTTCGCTCGACGTGATCGCTGCTGCATGTGCGGAAGTCGGTGTTCGGGTGAACACCACCTACGGCGTCACCGACCGTCATGCCGTCGCTCAGGCGTTCGGTGGTCCATCTGCGCGCATACCGATCAACCCCCAGCCGTCAGCTTCGGCTGAGCGACCTACCCGGATGACCGATGGTGCCCGGCGTGGTCTGGCCGAGTGCGAGCGCTTCGTCCGTTCCGGAGGCCGTGGCATGGTCGGGGTGCACGCCGCGTTCACCTGCTCCGACGAGACGCTGGAGGCGGCGGCGGGGCTCGCGGCCGATCTCGGAGTCGGTGTCCATGTGCACGTGGCGGAGGGCCCCGGCGATGCCGACGCCGGATCCCGGATTGATCATCTGTGCACAGATGATTGGCTCACCGTTCATTGTGTCCACCTCGATCGGGTGCTCAAGGGAACGATCGCCCACAACCCACGATCCAACATGAACAACGCGGTCGGCTACGCCGATCCGGCCCGGCGTCCGAACCGGGTGGTCCTTGGGACCGACGGCATCGGAGCGGACATGCTCGACGAGTTCCGCCTCGCCTACGTACGGCATCGCGAGAGCGACGTGAGTGCCTCGCCCGACACTGCGTGGTCGTGGTTGACGAACTCCTGGCAGCTGTTCCCGGAGGCCTTGGCCGACGAGGTCACCTGGACCTACCCGGTCATGGAACCATGGCACCTCGCCTTTTCGCCCGGAGTGCGCCCAACCAAGGTCGTGATCGACGGTCGGGTTGTGCTCGACGGTGGCGTCGTGACCACCGTCGATGCAGCCGAAGTGCGGGCCAAGGCAGCCGAGGCTGCGCAACGGCTCTTCGCTCTTCTCTAGATCCATCCTCTCAACGCAAGGACCCCAACCATGGCCCAGCCCGTCGCCCTGTATCTCCAAGACGCCCACACCATTCGTGAAGGCATGGACATCGTCCGGTACGCCGAAGAGAAGGGTTTCGACGCGGTCTGGCAGGCGGAGAGCCGTCTCGTTCGCGATGCCATTCCGCCGATGGCAGCGTTTGCTGCCGTGACCGATCACATCAAGGTCGGATCCGGCGTCGCAGACTGTTGGAGCCGGAACCCGGCCCGACTGGCGGCGACGTTCTCAACCCTCGACGACCTTGCTCCGGGGCGCATCATTCTCGGCCTCGGCGCGTGGTGGGATCCGTTGGCGGCAAAGGTCGGCATCGAGCGCGCCCGTCCGTTGACGGTGATGAAGGAAGTGGTGACGGTCTGCCGTGCGCTGCTCGCCAACGAGACGGTGACGTTCAATGGGCAGTACGTGCATGTGGACGGCATCGAGCTCGACTACGTGTACCAGGATCGTCGCCCGAAAGATGTACCGATCTACATCGGTGCCACCGGAATGCAGATGATGGAACTCACCGGAGAGATCGCCGATGGTGTGGTTCTCAACTACCTCGTGTCGCCTGACTACAACGCGAGGGCGATGGAGGCCCTGGAGAAGGGCGCGGCCAAGGCGGGACGCAGCGCCATGGATCTCGATCGCCCGCAATTGGTGGTGTGCTCCGTCCACGAGGATCGAAAGACGGCTCTCGACATGGCCCGGATGATGGTGACCCAGTACCTCGGCCAGCAGCCGCACATCATGAAGGCATCGGGTGTTCCCCAGTCGCTGCTCGACAAGGTTGGGGAGGTGCTCACCTGGCCGGCGACGCACCAGCAGGTTGAAGCGGCGTCGAAGCTCGTTCCCGACGAGATCGTCCAGATGCTCACCGCATCGGGGACGCCGACCGAGGCAAGGGCCAAGGTCGCCGAGTACATCGCCCACGGGGCGACCTGCCCGATCCTGTACCCGTTGGGCGACGTGAAGGCGATGATCGATGCGTTCAGCGACTGGGAGCTGTAAACCCCGCCGCACATCGCCCCACTCCTGCCGCACATCGGGGCACTCCTGCCGCACATCGGGGCAAACTCGCCCGATTCGTGCCGAATTGGGGTGATGTGCGGCGGTGAGGGCGGAATGTGCGGCAGCCGGATGGTGTGCCGGGACGCGTTTCGGGCCCGCTCCTGATGAGGTGAGCAGGCCCGAGAGGTTGCGGTTACTCACCGCCCGGCCCGGTTGAGGTGACCGGGCCGGGCGGGTGCTACCGGACTACTTGGCGGTAGGGCGGCGGTGCCGGGTGAGCCCGAGGAGACCGATGCCGACGAGCAGCATCGAGACGGCGAGGAGTGCCCGCTGGGTGGACTCCGACCCGGTGTAGGTCGGGGTCTCCGGAGGAAGCGGCGGAAGCGGCGGCAGAGTTGGCGGCGGTGCCGTCATGACCGTGTTCATGACCGTCGGCGGTGTCGTGGTTGGAGGTGCCGTCGTCGTTGGCGGAGTCGTGGTCGTCGGCGCTGCGGTGGTCGGCGGTGCGGTGGTCGGCGGAATCGTTTGCGGCGGAATCGTTTGCGGCGGAATCGTTTGCGGGGTAGTGGTCGTTGGCGGGGCGGTGGTTGGGGTGGTGGTGGTTGGGGTGGTGGTGGTTGGGGTGGTGGTGGTGGTGGGCGGTTCCGTGGTCGGCGGCAGGGTGGAGGGCGGTTCCGTGGTCGGCGGTGTGTGGACGAACCAGCCGCAGTCGGCGGTGAGGTTGTTGGTGCCGGTGGGGATGGTGTTGGGGCCGGTGCGGCCGGTGGTGGGGTCGGCGTCGGAGTCGGTTTCGTCGTTGGTGGCTTGGTTGGCGGGTGAGCGGACGACGATGCCTTCGAGTTGCGGTGGGGCTTGGCACTCGATGAGGTATTGGGCCGCGGGGTTGAGGTTGGTGAAGAGGTAGAGGCCGTCTTGGTTGGTGGTTTGTTCGGCGACGGGGTTTGCATCCGTGTCGAGGAGTTTGACGATGGCGCCTTCGATGCCGGGTTCGCCGTCGTCTTGGATGCCGTTGGTGTTGGTGTCGAGCCAGACGCGGTCACCGAGGCCACCGGTGCGCACCGGCGGCACCCAGCCGAAGTCGAAGGTGTGGTCGTTCTCGGCGGCCTTGCGGAGTGGGACGTCGGCGATGGCGAGGCCGTTGGTGTCGAGGGCGGTGGGGTTGGAGTCGATGGCCCGGTTGCCTTGGCCGCCGGTGGTGAGGGTGTAGCCGGCGAGGGTGGGTTGGGTGGAGTCGATGGTGACCCGGTAGGTCAGGTTGCTTTGGAGGCCGGTAAAGAGGTAGTTGCCGTTGGCGTCGGTGATCTTGGAATCGAATCCGATGTTGCCGAACTGGTCGTCGATCTTGACGGTGACGCCGGGGATGCCGGGTTCGCCCGGGTCTTGGATGCCGTTGGCGTTGGTGTCGGCCCAGACACGGTCACCGATTTCGACCGGCTCGTCCTCGGTGAGGGCTTCGAGGGAGCCGAGGCCGTTGAACTTGGCGAAGACGCCGAGGTTGACCATGGTTTGTCCGGTGCCGGGGAACTGCACGGTGGTGCCGCCGACGCTGCGGCCGGTGACGACGCAGGGGAGCGCGATGCCGGGGCAGGGTTGGGGGAACTGGCCGAACTCGACCCGGTAGGGGCCATCGGCGGACATCGTGACGGTCCACGTGCCGTTCGCGTCGGACTGGCCGGTGCCGGTGGTGCCGTTCACTGCGGTCACGGTGACGGGCACGCCGGCGATGGCGGTTTCGTTTGTCTGGGCGTTGGTGGTGGTGTCTTGGACGCCATTCTTGTTCAGGTCGTACCAGGTCTTGCCCTGGACGACCGTCGCGGCACTCGCACCGGAGCCGGAGAGCAGGCTCGGGGTGGTGGTGGCGAGGGTGGCGAGGAGCGCTCCGGCGGCGAGAGCGGCGAAGCTCCTCCGTCGTCCGGTACTCACGCGGAGGGACGGGACGGAGCCCGTAGGTGTTGATCGGAGTTGCGCCATTGGAGTACCTCGTCAGTGATGAACGCGTTCGTGGTTCCGAACGAAGGTTCACATTCTCACCACTCAGAGTGACAACCGCAAGTGGAAACGGTCACGGTGAGTCGATCGACCCATTCGGAGTAGGCCAGGTGACCCAGGTGAGGCGCGACTGTGGACCTCAGTGCAGGGTGAGGACCTCGGCCTCGGGCGAGGCGGCGTCGACGTTCACGGTGTCGCCTTCACTGAACGCGCCGGCCAGAAGTTCCTTGGCCAGCGGATCGGCGATCGATCGCTGGATGGTCCGCTTGAGCGGCCGTGCTCCATACGCCGGGTCGTACCCGCGGTTCGCCAGCCACACCTTCGCGGCCTCGGACACCTTGAGGCCGAGACGACGGGCGGCAAGGCGCTGCTCGAGCAGACCGAGTTGGACCTCGACGATCCGGGTGAGATCCTCGCGTCCTAGCGAGCGGAAACGGATGATCTCGTCGATCCGGTTGACGAACTCCGGGCGGAAGAAGTCCTGCGGCTCGCCGGGGATGTTCGACGTCATGATCAGGACCACGTTGGTGAAATCGACCGTTCGCCCCTGGCCATCGGTCAAACGACCGTCGTCGAGGAGTTGGAGCAGGACGTTGAACACGTCGGGATGGGCCTTCTCGACCTCGTCGAGGAGCACGACCGCGTACGGGCGTCGGCGAACGGCCTCGGTGAGCTGGCCGCCTTCGTCGTAGCCGACGTATCCGGGGGGCGCACCGATCAGCCGGGACACCGAATGCTTTTCCATGTATTCGCTCATGTCGATGCGGACCATGGCCCGCTCGTCATCGAAGAGGAACTGGGCGAGCGTGCGGGCCAGCTCCGTCTTTCCGACACCGGTCGGACCGAGGAACAGAAACGACCCGATCGGCCGGTTCTCGTCGGAGAGCCCGGAGCGGGACCGACGGATGGCGTTCGCCACCGCGTTCACCGCCTCGTCCTGGCCGACCACACGATCGTGGAGCTCGTCCTCCATCCGAAGAAGCTTCGACATCTCGCCCTCGAGCAGTCGGCTGACGGGGATGCCCGTCGACTTGCCGACCACCTCGGCGATGTCTTCCGCGTCGACTTCCTCCTTCAGCATCCGCTTCGTCTTCTGCAACTCGTCGAGCGACGCGGTGGCCTCGGCGATCGAGCGTTCGATCGCAGGGATCTGGCCGTAGCGCATCTCGGCCGCCTTCTCCAGGTCGGTTTCGCGCTCGACGGCCGAACCGACCTGCTCCAGTTGCTCCTTCAGTC
Source organism: Acidimicrobiia bacterium (assembly GCA_031431255.1). Classification (GTDB taxonomy): domain Bacteria; phylum Actinomycetota; class Acidimicrobiia; order Acidimicrobiales; family JANYDT01; genus JANLQX01. The sequence continues at coordinate 8,580 of JANPDB010000115.1, forward strand.
CGCGGATGGTGGCGATCGCCGACTTCTCCCGGTCCCAGTGGGCGAGCATGCCGTCGCGCTCCTCGCGTAGGTC
>JANPDB010000116.1:0-6000 GCA_031431255.1 Acidimicrobiia bacterium
GACGTGCGTCGCGGCGTTCATGTTGGCACTCGAGCAGGGACAGGAGCGTGGCTGGACCAGCGTCCCGATCGTCGGCGGTTTCTCCCTGGCAGTATTCGCCTTTGCGCTGTTCCTCCGTCAGGAACGTCGAGCGCCCGAACCGATTCTCCCTTTGCACCTGTTTCGCAACCCCCACCTCCGTACGTCGTATCTCCTCGGCTTCCTCATCGGCCCGTCGATGTACGCGACCGGCCTGTTCTTCGGACTGTTCTTCCAATCAGTGCGGTTCATGTCCCCGACGGTCGCCGGCCTCGCCGGGGTGCCGATCATGATCGGCCTGGTGCTCGGAGCAACCCTAAGCGGACGTATTATCTCGAAACTCGGGCGGTACCGGATGTTGCCTCGGGTGGGTTTCGCCATGTGCGGGCTCGGTGGATTGAGCGCGGTCTTCCTGACCTCGACGACCTCGTACGCAGTGATCGCGCCGATGTTGCTCCTCACCGGTCTCGGCACTGGCATCGCCGCGCCGATGATGTCCATCGTCGCCCAGAACTCCGCCGATCCCAAAGACCTCGGCATCTCGAGCGCCGTGCAAAACTTCATGCGCAGCGCGGGCGCGGCCATCGCCATCGCCGTCTTGTCCGTGTACTTCAACCACCACGTGAAGAGCGAGTTGGACCGCAAGGCCGAGGGCGGCCGCAGCCTCTTCCGTCTCATCCGCAAGCCGAGCGAGATCGAGCGTCTCCCCGGCGATACGCGAACCGCCATCACGCATGCGATTGCGAGCGCCTCCGGTCGCGTCGTGATGATAAGCGCGCTGATTGTCCTCGTCGGTTGGCTCCTCACCTTCCGTGTTCAGGACCAGCCGCTGCGCGCCACCAGCGGCCTCGAGGCCCGCTCCGCCGAATAGTCACCGGCCCCGTGATCAGTCGAGGGCCCACTCCAGCTCTGTGACGCGGTCGTAACGGCTGAGCCAGGTGAGGGAAACGAAGCCGCGCTCGACGGCGCCGCCGTCTTCGTTCTCCGGGAGTTCGATCGGATCGCCCCAGGACAGGGAGACCCGGAAAGCACCCTCATGGCCGGGACGCGGTTCAAGGGTGGCGGAGGAAATCGTGCGCGGTGGGACGCTGCCGACGTCGGTCCACCTCCAGCCCTTCAGTTGATCGATGGGGAGGTTCGGCACGTTCACGTTCAGCACGCTGGGAGTCGACGGCGGACTGGCGATGAGACGTCGGACCACGTCGGCGGCGACGGTGGCCGCAGTCACCCACAGCTGCGAGCCCAGCGACGCCTCGTCGCCTTGACCATCGACTTCGTCGGGAACGGACTGGCTCACGGCGACTCCGGTGATGCCCCCGCTGCGGGCGGTCACTGCGGCGCCAACGGTCCCCGAGTGATAGACCGCCCGCCCGACGTTCGCTCCCGGATTGATACCCGACACCACGAGGTCGGGTTTGCCGCCGAAGACTCCCATGCGACCGAACATGGTGCACAGCGCCGGCGGTCCGTTGATCACGTGCACGACGCCGCCGAAGCCGTCGATGTGCCCAGGGTGGACTTCCGGGCGGATCAGGTGGACCGGCCCCAGCGAGGCCGAGCAGCCGGAATACTCGCTGTCCGGTGCGACGACCACCACGTCGCCGAACTGCTCCATCGCTCTCGCGAGCACGTGAAGGCCGATCGAATCGATGCCGTCGTCGTTGGTCACCATGATGCGCACGACCGCCACCGTAGCGACCGTGGGTGAACGAAAGGCAAACGAGCGGGCCTCAGCGGCGGCCGAGCAACTCGTCTACGGAAATCGTGGCCGCCTCGACGGGCGCCAACCAGCGGATTCTCGGGTCGCGTCGAAACCATCGCTCCTGGCGGACCGCGAACTGACGGGTCCGGACAATGGCGGTCTCGATGGCCTCGTCGAGGGTGCTCAGACCATCGAGATGCGCCCACAGCTCCCGGTAGCCGAGCGCCTGTCGAGCGGTACGCGAGAGGCGGTCACCGAATGACGCCCGGAGGGAGGCCGCCTCATCGACGAACCCTTCGCGGATCTGCGTCGCGAAACGGAGCTCGATGCGCCGGCGAAGCTCCTCGCGCGGCCAGAGAATCCCGACGATGATCGGCGTGTCGGCCCGTTCGTCGGATCGGCTGGCCTGGAGACCGGGCCCGTAGGAAGAGAACGAACGACCGCTGCCGACGCATACCTCGAGCGCTCGGACGATTCGCCGATCGTTGGTGGGTTCCATCCGAGATGCGGCTTCAGGGTCAAGGACCGCTAACCGCGCATACAGTCCGGCGATCCCTTCCAAGTCGAGTTGGTCCTGAAGAGCGCGGCGGACGTCGGGATACTGCGCCGGCAAGGAGAATCCGTTCACGACAGCGTCGACGTAGAGCCCGGTTCCTCCGACCATCACGAGATCAGCGTTTCGGTCCTCGGTGTCGGCGACGACCCGATCGGCATGACGTTGGAACTCGGCGACGGAGTAGTCGACATCCGGATCGACCAGATCGAGCCCGTGGTGAGCGACAGCTGCACGCTCTGATGCCTTCGGTTTCGCGGTGCCGATGTCCATGCCGCGGTACACGGTCATCGAGTCGACGCAGAGGATCTCCGCATTTCCGAGCTCGCTCGCCGCCCGGATCGCGAGGTCGCTCTTTCCCGATGCCGTCGGGCCGACGATGACGAGACGGGAAGACACCGAACGACTTCTACCAGCTGACATGGATATACAGAACTCGTTCTCGGGCTCGACGACACTCCATCGCCGCTCCTCACCCTAACGGCGCGTGTTCGCTGCGAAGCTACGAGTTGGGCCACCGGGTCACGTAGCATCGGAGGTTGTGTTTGCTCCGCACCACCCGAAGCGTTCAGCAAGCGTGTTCGTCGCTCTGGTTGCGACAATCCTCGTCGTTCGCGTGTCACCCACCTTCGCGGCCTCGACGAAGACGACCAAGGGGGTGTCGTCCGCCAAGCCGGCCAAGACGGCTTCCGGCGGGAAGGTCTCGGCAGGATCGCTGACGGGTACGGTGTCGAAGACCACCCTTCCGGCGGCGCATACCCCGAAAAGTGACCTTGTCGGCTGGGAACTGATGGCCGAAACGGAATGGCCGAAGGCGCGTGATTCCGTTCGCGCGGCGGCGATCAATCCATCGATTCGCATCCACCGGTCACCAGACGACTTCTCGCCCGCCTTGTCGATGCAGAAGGGCAAGTCGGCCTTCGGAGCAATCGCGTTCCTCGCCCTCGGCCGTCGCGGTGACTTCATCCGAGTGCTGATGCCGCTGCGCCCCAACGGTACGGTCGGATGGGTGAAGGCGTCCGATGTCACACTCGATCGTCTGCAGTACCGGATCGTCATCGAAGTCGACCGCAACATGCTCACGGTCGAGGGCAACGACGGAGTGATCGTGTCGACCAAGGTCGCGCTCGGCACGAACAACACGCCGACACCGACCGGCTTGTTCTACGTACGCGAGATCGTTCCGCAGGCAAACCCCAAGGGTGGTCTGGGGCCGGTCGCCCTCGGACTTTCGGGGCTCTCGGAAGAACTCCGCAGCTTCGCCGGAGGTTTCGGACGTGTCGCCATCCACGGGACCAACGCTCCGGGCAAGCTGGGGGGCGACGTGAGCCACGGCTGTGTCCGTATGGATAATCCGAACATCACCAAGCTCGCCAAGCTTCTCCCTCTCGGCACTCCGGTCGAGATCCTACGTACACGTACTGACCAGAAGTCCGAGGCAGAACGTCTCGGTAGTCTCTGGATGGATCAGACGATCAATCCTCCGGCCAATCTCGCTGCTCTCCCCGTCGTCACGGCCACCGATGCGACCCTCCCGAGCGCCGTGCCTGTCTCGGCCACTGTCGCACCGACGAGTTCGACCGTCCCGGCGCAGACCTCCGCCGCACCGACGACCACCGCGTCGACCTCGGGCTGACGACGGCGCTCAGGCCAGGACGAGCCGACCCCCGACGGATCGGACCAGTCCGTCGCTGACGAGCGAGGCGGTGACGCGAAGCGCTCGAGCATGATCGATCGGCCAGCCCATCGCTTCCGCGAGGTCGGCGTGACTGACGGGACCTTCACGGAGCGCCGCCAGGAGGCGTCCCCGACCTTGACGATCGGACCCCTCGAACCGGCTCTGCCGGCGACTGACCGCGGCCGAGCCATTCGCCGGGTCGGCCTGCTCACCGGAACGGTGCCACGCGCAGATCACCGCGATCGGGCACTGGCCGCAGCGCGGCGTTCGTTTCGTGCAGACCAGGGCGCCGAGGTCGAGCATGCCTTGATTCCACTGCCAGGACCCGCCAGGAGGTGACAGCGCATCGGCGATGGACTGGGCCTCCACCGCCGAGCAGGGTCGTCCCATGACCGCGCGAGCAAGGATCCGGCCGACGTTGGTGTCCACGACGGCCGCGTCGTCCTCGAAGGCGAAGGCGAGCAACGCACGAGCGGAGTAGGGCCCGATCCCCGGCAGCGCCATGAGTTCGCGCAACGATCTCGGGAACGACCCGTCGTGCAACGTCTCCACCGCGATGGCCAGGCGATGGAGGTTCGCCGCCCGTCGGTGATAGCCGAGCCCCTCCCACTTGCGCACCACCTCCGACTGCGCCGCTGAAGCGCACGCGGCCACGGTCGGAAACGCTTCGAGGAACGCCTCCCACTTCGGGATGACACGGGCGACCTGCGTCTGCTGCAGCATCACCTCCGCGACGACAACAGCCCACGGGTCACGCGTTCGCCGCCAGGGAAGATCGCGCCGAACAGCATCGGCCCACGGCGATAGCAGCGTCCGGAACGAGTCGATCGTGTCCGCCGTGGTGTCAGCGGGCAACAAAGGTTCAGGCCCAGATGTCGGTGCCGTCATACGGACGGCGACGGGCTTTCGCAGCATCATGCGTCCAGACCATGAGCTTGCGTTTGAAGTAGCAGACCTCTTCGCTGCGCTGATTGATGCCCTTCGTCTCGACCGCGACGATGCCGCGGTCGCCCTTCGACGTGAGGGTCTTGTCGAGAACGCGCGTCTCGGCGTAGATCGTGTCGCCGTGGAACGTCGGTCTCGAGTGCTTCAGCGTCTCGATCTCGAGGTTGGCGATCGCCGCACCGCTGACGTCGGGCACGCTCATGCCGAGCACGAGCGAATAGACGAGGTTGCCGACCACGACGCACCGACCCTGCGGCGTCTCGTTCTCGGCGTACCACTCGTTGGTGTGGAGCGGATGATGGTTCATCGTGATCATGCAGAAAAGGTGATCGTCGGCCTCGGTGATGGTCTTGCCGGGCCAGTGCTTGTAGATGTCGCCGACCTCGAAGTCCTCGTAGTGGCGGCCAAAGGAACGTTCGTGTGTGGTCACGATCTCGACGCTACCGGCAGCCCCCGGCGATCGGCGAGTCGGCAACAGGCCCCCGGGTCGTTCGTCAAGCGCCCACCGAAACCCGCAGGCTCTAGCCTCGTTGCGCTGTGACGCCCGCCCCTCCCCCATCTGCGACAGCGCCAGCGGGGGTCACACAGCAGGGGGGTTCCGCTTCGCAAATCCCTGCCGAGGCGCTCTTCGTGATCAGCGCGATCGCGCAGTACACGGGCGCAACCATCGCCGTCCGGCTGTTCGACCGGGTCGAGCCTGCGACCGTCGCCTGGTTCCGGGTGATCGGCGCTGCCGTGGCACTGTTCATCGGGGCGCGTGTGCTTCGTCAGAGGTCGAGCCGGCCGTGGACGAGATCCGAGGTCCGCTCGGCGGCGCTGCTCGGCATCGCCACGGCGTTCATGAACTTGTTCTTCTTCCTCGCCATCGACCGGCTTCCGTTCGGCAAGGGCGTGACCATCGAGTTCCTCGGACCGATCGTTGTCGCCGCCGCAATGACGCGAACCCGGCGCAACGCGATCGCGCTCGGGCTGGCGGTGAGCGGCGTCTTGCTGCTGGCCGGGCTCGAACTCGACGGCGACCGGCTCGGGATCGCGTTCATCCTGATCGCATCGGGCATGTGGGCCGTCTACATCGTGATCGCCACGAAGGTGGCGAAGCTCGAC
>JANPDB010000117.1:0-2855 GCA_031431255.1 Acidimicrobiia bacterium
TGATGAGCCCGACGTTCTCCAGGACGTCGAGGTGGTGCGCGAGGAGGTTGGATTCGATGCCGACGAGCTGGCGCAGCTCAATGGGGGATCGGTCCGAGCGGCTGAGCTCGTCGATCATGGCGAGGCGCACCGGGTCGCCCAACGCCTACATGACCGGATTCGCTCGCCGTTCACTGAGCCAATTGGAGTCGAGTGACTAGCGTGGACGGGATGAACGACCTGCACGCACGAGCTGCACGCCACGCCGCGCTGGGCGACCCGGGGCGCCTCGCCATGATCGACGAGCTGACCCGTTCGGACCGATCCCCCATTGAGCTGCGCCAGCTCGTCGGCATCGAATCCAACCTCCTCGCGCACCACCTCGACGTGTTGGAGAACGTCGGTCTCATCAACCGCACACGGTCCAGTGGAGACGGACGCCGTCGCTACGTTCACCTGTTGCGCGCGGAGCTGCCCGGGCTCATCCCGGGACGTCCCCTTCCGCCCGGCCGGGCCCTGTTCGTGTGCACACGCAACTCGGCGCGCAGCCAACTCGCCGCCGCGCTCTGGCGTTCCATGGTCGGCACCCCGGCCGACTCCGCCGGAACCCATCCCGCCGACCGGGTCCACCCCGGTGCCGTCGCCGCCGCGAAGCGCCTCGGACTCGACCTCAGCCACGCCACGCCCCGTGAGCTCGCGTCAATCGGCAAGCTCCCACCGATCATCGTCACCGTGTGCGACCAGGCACACGAAGAACTCGACCCGGACAGCACGTGGCTCCACTGGTCGGTGCCCGACCCGGTGACCACCGGGACCCGCGCCGCATTCGATGCCGTGGTGGCCGATCTCAGCGCCCGCATCGATGCTCTCAACCCCCACCCCGAACACGAAGGAACGCCCCGCACATGAGCATCCGACTCGGCATCAATGGATTCGGCCGCATGGGCCGACTCGCCGTGCGAGGCCTCCAACACCAGCCCGGCCTCGAACTCGTCCACATCAACGAACCCAAGGGCGGGGCAGAGACAGCCGCCCACCTCCTCGAGTTCGACACCGTCCACGGCCGCTACCCCGGCACCATCACCCGCAACGGTGACGACACCATCGTCGTCGACGGAAATTCCGTGTCGTTCTCCGAGCACTCGACACCGGGCGACGTCCCCTGGGCTGACCACGGCGTCGATGTCGTCATCGAGTCGAGCGGAAAGTTCAAGACCACCGAAACGCTCGAGCCGTACTTCACCCGCGGCGTGCGCAAGGTCGTCGTCGCCGCCCCAGTCAAGAGCGAAGGCGTGCTCAACATCGTGATCGGCTGCAACGACGGGCTCTACGACCCCGACGTGCATCACATCGTGACCGCGGCGTCGTGCACCACGAACTGCCTGGCGCCGGTCGTGAAGGTCCTCCACGAGAACATCGGCATCGAACGAGGTGCCATCACCACCATCCACGACGTCACGAACACCCAAGTCATCGTCGACGCCCCCCACAAAGACCTGCGCCGGGCCCGGTCGGCATTGAACTCGCTGATCCCCACATCGACCGGGTCAGCGACCGCCATCACGCTCATCTATCCCGAGCTGAAGGGGAAGCTCAACGGCATGGCGGTCCGTGTCCCGCTGCTCAACGCGTCGCTCACCGACGCCGTGTTCACCATGACCCGAGACGTCACCGTCGAAGAGGTCAACGTCCTGTTCGCCGAAGCCGCCGCCGGCTCGCTCAAGGGAATCCTCGGCTACGAGGAACGCCCGCTCGTGTCGGCCGACTACACCAACGACACCCGTTCCAGCATCATCGACGCTCCCTGCACCATGGTCGTCGACGGCCGCATGCTCAAAGTCATCGCCTGGTACGACAATGAATACGGCTACGCCTTCCGGCTCGCTGAGCTCGCCGCCAAGGTCGCCGGTTCACTCGACACCCGATCGTGAAGCTCCGCAACTACGCGCTCGTCACCGCCGGATACTGGGCGTTCACGCTCACCGACGGCGCCCTGCGCATGCTCGTGCTGCTGCACTTCAACGAACTCGGCTACTCACCCGTCTCCATCGCCTTCCTGTTCCTCGCATACGAGTTCATGGGGATACTCACCAACCTCCTCGGCGGATGGGTCGGATCCCGCCGCGGCCTCAACCGGACCCTCGTCGCCGGCCTCGGCCTCCAGATCATCGCCCTCAGCGCGCTCACCTTCGAACAGGCCGACTGGAAGAAGTGGGCCGCCGTTGCCTTCGTAATGGCCGCCCAAGCACTGTCCGGTGTCGCAAAGGACCTCACCAAGATGAGCTCCAAGAGCGCCGTCAAAACCGTCGCCGGTGACGGCTCACTGTTCCGGATGGTCGCGATCCTCACCGGGTCGAAGAACGCCCTCAAAGGCGTCGGCTTCTTCCTCGGAGCGTCGCTGCTGTCATGGATCGGCTACGACCACGCCCTCTGGTCGATGGCCGCCGCGCTCGCCGTGGTCGTCGTCGGACTGCTCGTCTTCTTGAACGAAGACATCGGCAAGTCCAAGAAGAAGAAGCCACTTCGCACGATCCTGTCCAAGTCGACCGCCATCAACCGACTCTCCGCCGCCCGGTTCTTCCTTTTCGGCTCACGCGACATCTGGTTCGTCGTCGCCCTCCCGGTCTTCCTCTCCGACGAGCTCGGCTGGTCGCACTACGGGGTCGGTGCCTTCCTGGCGGTCTGGGTCATCGGCTACGGGATCATCCAATCCTCCGCACCCAAACTCCTCGCACGCGGCGGTACGCAACTCGATGAGGTGCGGGCCACGCAGCGCTGGGGCCTCGCGCTCGCTGTCATCTCCGCAACCATCGCCCTCGCCGTCGCCCTGAACCTCTCGAAGACCGCGGCGATCGTCGGCGGGCTCATCGTGTTCG
>JANPDB010000118.1:0-4279 GCA_031431255.1 Acidimicrobiia bacterium
ACCCAGCGCATGCCCAAGGTCGGCAAGGTTGCGCTCACGGCGATGCTCAACCACCGCGGCCGCATCGAAGGGGAGTTCACCGTCGCCCGTCTAGCTGACGACCACTTCTTCCTGTTTGGTTCGCTGCCGGCCGAGGTCCACCACTCGCGCTGGTTCATGCATCACCTACCGACCGACGGCAGCGTCGAGTTCAAGGTTCGTGGCCTCGGCCTCACCGGTCTGTCCATCGCCGGCCCGCGGGCGCGTGACGTGCTCGCCAAGGTGACGGACGCTGATGTCTCGAACGCGGCGTTCCCGTTCATGTCGTTCCGCAAACTGGAATGCGGCATGGTTCCGGCCCTGGTCGGACGTCTCACGTATTCGGGCGATCTCGGTTACGAACTCTGGGTCGAACCGCAGTACCAGCTCGCCTTGTTCGACCGGATCATGGAGTCGGGGGAGGAGTTCGGCATCAAGCTCTTCGGGCTTCGGGCACTGCTGTCGATGCGCCTGGAGAAGAGCTTCGGTACCTGGTTCCGTGAGTACCGACCGATCTACACGCCGCTCGAAGCCGGCATCTTGAGCTACGTGAAGCTCGACCACGATTTCATCGGTCGGGCCGCCCACGAGGCCGAGCTGGCGCGTGGTCCCGAGCGCCGTCTCGTCACGTTCGTCGTCGATGTGGCCGAGGGCGATGATGCCGCCGATGTGATCGGCGACGAACCCGTGTGGCACACCGATGCCGATGGCAACGCCAAGGTTGTCGGCTGGATCACGTCGGGTGGCTACACCCACTACGTCGGCAAGTCGGTCGCCCTCGGGTACATCCCGGCGGCGCTGGCGGAGAAGGGCAATGAGGGCTTCGAGATCGAGATCATCGGCGAGCGCCGAAAGGCGCACCTGCAGCACGAGCCGTTGCTCGACCCCGCCGGCAGTCGTATGCGCAGCTAGTGCACTGAGTCGGAAGTTCCTGTTACATCGATCCTTCGGATAATGCGCCGAAGTACAGCCAATCAACACCATTCGATGTCACAGGAACTTCTGCGAAGATGCACTAGTACGGAGGATTGATGCCACGACTCATCGTTGAAGGACAACCGCTGGAGTACGTCGAGGGTGACTCTGTCGCCGTGGCGTTGGTTCGCGCCGGTCAGTCGCCCGCTCACGGCGGCACGCTCTGTTTGGCCGGGGATTGCGGGAACTGCGTCGGGCGGATCGACGGCACGGCCTGGGTCCGTTCATGCCAGACGCCGGCGCGGCCGGGCTTGGTCGTCGAACGCCATCCGGCCGGCGGTGCGCCGTCCATGCTCACGCCGGTCAGCGAGGTTGCGGTTCCGGTGTCCCACGAGCACGCTGAGGTAGTTGTGGTCGGCGGCGGACGAAGCGGGTCTGTCGCCGCAGTCGATATGCGCGCAGATGGTCACGACGTTCTCGTGTTCGATGCAGCCGACGGCAACGAGGTCGTTGCCGTCTACCCGGGGCCGCTCGTCGTGGTGCGCACCGCTCAGGGCATGCGCCATGTCCATGCGCATCGGGTCGTGATCGCCACCGGCTCGGCCGAGGTGCACCCCGTATGCGACGGAAGCGGTCTGCGCGGCATCCTCACCCCGAAAGCTGCAGCGCAGCTGATTGCGCGCGGCGTCGAGCTCGGTCGGGTCGTGTCGGTCGGCTCGGCTTCTGTCGGCGAGCGGGCCGACGGCGAGCTCGTCCGATTTGACGGGCATGATGGCCGTGTCACCTCCGTCACCGTTCGAGGGCACGACGATGGTCAGCGCACGTACGAATGCGACACCGTGGTCGTCGGGCTCGGCACGTCGCCTCGCGACGTCCTCTCCCGGAGCAACGAGGATCCTTCGGTCTCCGTGGTCGGATCGGCCGCCGAGGCGCACGCGCTGCCGGTGTGTCCAACGAGCGGTGTGGTGTGCCCGTGCTCGAAGACCACCGTCGAGGATCTGTGGGGTGTGTGGAATCGCGGGTTTCACGAGGTCGAGCTCATCAAGCGGTCGGCTCTTGCCGGCACCGGCACCTGCCAGGGATCGGTCTGCCTGCCCCACGTGCGGGCGTTCGTCGCCGAGCGTTCGGGTCAGCCGGCACTCCCCTTCACGGCCCGCCCGGCGGCGAAGCAGATCACTATGGCCGAGGCGATGGCCGGGATCCATCTCGATCCGTGGCGGCGGACCGCGCTGCACCACGAGCATCTCGCGCTCGGCGCAAACATGGACCGGTTCGGTTCGTGGTGGCGTCCCTGGAACTACGGCGATCACGTGGCCGAATACTGGGCGGTTCGAGAAGCCGTGTCGATCGGCGACGTGGGCACGCTCGGCAAGATGATCCTCACCGGGCCCGACTCCGTGGAGTTCCTCGAGCGGCTCTATCCGACCACGGTGGCCGACATCAAGCCGGGCCGCTCGCGCTACGTGCTTCTGCTCAACGAGCGAGGCCACCTCATCGACGACGGCATGATCGTCCGCGAGTCCGACACCCGATTCGTGCTGTCGTTCACGTCCGGAGGGGCCACAAACGCCGAGATGTGGATGCGCGATTGGGCCGAAACCTGGAACCTCGACGTCCGCCTGATGGATCGCACGATGGCGCTCGGCGCGATCAACGTCACCGGTCCTCGCGGGGGAGAGCTTCTGCAGCGCCTCGGTGTGGCGGAACCGCCCAAGTTCCTCCAGCACGCCCACCTCGACGTCGCCGGCATTGCCTGTCACGTGATGCGGCTGTCATTCACCGGTGAAGCCTCGTGGGAGCTGCACCATTCCGTCGCCGACTCGGTCAAGCTCTGGCGGGCGCTCATGGAGGCTGGCCACGACCTCGGCATCAAGCCCCACGGTCTGCAGGCGCTGTTCGGCCTGCGTCTGGAGAAAGGCCACGTGATCGTCGGTATGGACACGGAACTCGACACCACGCCCCGACGCATCGATCACGACTGGGCGGTGAAGATGAACAAGTCATTCTTCCTCGGCCAGGAGGCGCTGCGGCGCACAGAGAGGCTGCCGGACTATCGCAAGTTGTTTGCGTTCGAGATGCCGAGCCCGGCTCCGACGGAAGGCGCCCCGATCTTCATCGACGGAGTGGTCGCCGGCCATGTCACAACGTCGTTCGACTCGCCACTGCTCGGCCACGCCGTGATGCTCGGCTTCTTGAAACGGCACTGGTCGCCGGATTGGATTCCCGACAGCGTGATCATCGACGGGCGAGCAGCGACGCGAACTGAGACGCCGTTCTTCGACAAGGAGGGCCGCCGTGCTCGGGCGTAGTGCGTTCTCAACCATGAGGCTGACCCGGGTGGTTGCCCTTCCGGGTGCAATCGACGCGCTTGCGGATCGTCACGCCGCGCGTCTTTGTATCCGCGTGGCTCCTGACGAGATCCTCTTCGACACCGATGCTGTCGAGGTTGGCGTTGTGGACGATGCCCACGCCATAGTCGCGGTCGACGATTCGTACAGCGTCGCCGTTGTGAGCGCCGAAGACGAGCTGGCGAGGGCGCTCGAGTGGGAGTTCCCGACAACCTCTTCGGTCGGCCAAGGCCTCCTACACAACGTGGCCGTCAGGCTTGTCCGTCACCGCAACCTGCTGCTGTTGTTCTGTCCAACGGCGTTCGTCCACGAGCTCGAGGAGCGTCTCGCATGAACGAGTTCGTCGAAACACTGCTCAACCTCCAGTGGCACGAACCGAAGCGCGCATACGACGTGGTGATCATCGGCGGTGGCGGCCATGGTCTCTCGACGGCGTACCACCTTGCTGTCCGCCATGGCATCACCAACGTCGCGGTGCTCGACGCGAGTTACATCGGGTCGGGCAACTCCGGTCGCAACACCACGATCATCCGGTCCAACTACGGCATCCCCGAGTCGATCCGCTTCTATCAGCACAGCCTCGAGCTCTACTCTCGCCTTGAGGAGGAGACCGGCTGCTGGATCATGCACAACACCAAGGGCCTGATGTGGCTGGCCCACTCGCAGAACAGCATGCGTCAAGAGCGCTCACGCGTGATGATGAACCAGGCATGCGGGGCCGACACGGTGATGGTCACGCCCGACGAGGCGAAGGCGATCTGTCCGCAGCTCGATCTCAGTGGTGGCGGTCGCTATCCGGTAAGGGGCGGCTCGTACCAGCCGGGAGGCGCGACCGCTCGTCACGATCGAGTCGTCTGGGCCTACGCGCAAGGAGCGATGCGGGCGGGCGTGCATGTTCTCCAGCACACGCCGGTCACCGGACTCACGATGGACGGCGATCGCGTCGTCGGCGTCGAGACGCCCGGCGGCCCGATCTCGGCCGGCATGGTGATGAGCGC
>JANPDB010000119.1:0-2688 GCA_031431255.1 Acidimicrobiia bacterium
GGCGGCGGCACGCTGACCCTTTCGACCTACTTCGGTCCGACCCGAGTGTTCCTCGCTTCGGTCAACGGAGTCGGAAACCCGTCTTCCTCGTTCGAACTGCGTGTCACGTCGATCGGGCCGACCATCACCGTCTACGTCAACGGCTCCATCCGGATGACGCAGACGCTGACAGGTGCGAACCTCTGCAAGTTCAAAGACACCGGTCCCGGCTGCGTTTCCGACGGGCAGGCCAACGTTGGGTTCGGACTCTGGGCGGACACCGACACCCAGTCGACGTTCGACGACTTCCGGGTGGAGAGCGTATGACCCGACGTCCGCGGCGTGGCGTCGATGACCGGACCCGGGCGCAGGTGTTCCAGTCGTTTCTCGCGGGCCTTGTCCCCTGGCTGCTGCTCGCCGGCCTGCTCGCGCTCATGTGGCCGGTGCGGTTCGGCGGGACGACGAACTTCATCATCGTGTCCGGACGTTCGATGGAGCGGACTTATCACACCGGCGATCTCGTCATCACGAAAAAGCGCTCGTCGTACGCAATCGGTGACGTGATCGTCTACCGGATTCCCGGGGCTGGGGCAGGTGCCGGACGAGAGGTCGTGCACCGTCTCCACCAGCGCCTGCCCGATGGCCGGTACCTCGCGAAGGGGGACAACAACCGGACGCCCGACCCGTGGCCGATCACGAGCAAGGACATCGTGGGTTCGAAGTGGCTGATGGTCGCAAAGGGAGGCGTCTTCTTGGGCTTCCTCCGCTCGATTCTGATGCTCGCCGTGCTCTTCGGCGTGCTCGTCGCCTGGGTCTTCTGGCCGAGAGAGGAACAGGTTGACGCCGGGAGCGAGGTTCCGGACGATCAGCGTCACCACACGCCCGAACCGACACACGAACCCCACTGGCTCGATGACGATGCCATCGTGCGGGAGTGGGACACCCTTCTCGCCCCGCGCTCGGTGCCGATCGTCGAACGTCCGGTTGCGCTGGCAACGCTGCACTGGCTCGACGACGATGGGGTTGCCGATGTCTGGTCGGCCGAAGCCGAATCTTCGTCGGCCGGGAATCGGCCACGGACTCCCGAGAGGCACCGGTAACCTTTTCTGCTCGTGAGCGACAACGGGTTGGGGCAGCGCAATCAGGGCTGGGCAGCGGCTCCGGTCACGGTCCGGGTCGGACTGCTCGGCGCGGGAACGGTCGGCGGCGCACTCGTCACCCTGCTCCGTGAGCGGCGTGAGGCGGTCACCGCCCGGACCGGCATCGAATTGGTGCTCAGCCGCGTCGCAGTGACCGACCTCACGAAGGACCGTCCGGGCATCGATCCGGGCATCCTCACGGACGACCCGTGGTCGGTGGTGGGGGCCGACGACGTCGATCTCGTGGTCGAGTTGATGGGCGGTACCGGTCTTGCCGGCGAACTCGTGATGGCGTCGATGAAGAACGGCAAACCCGTCGTCACCGGCAACAAGGCGCTGCTCGCCCGGTCGGCGGCCGAGCTCTTCGCGGCAGCGGACGCGGCTGGGGTCGATCTTCTCTTCGAGGCGGCGGTGGCGGGAGGCATCCCCCTGATCCGGCCACTTCGCGAGTCGCTGATCGGTGAGGACGTGGTCCGCGTGCTCGGGATCGTCAACGGGACGACGAACTACATCCTCACCCGCATGACCGAGGCGGGTGCGTCCTACGCAGAGGCTCTGGCCGAAGCGCAGGCGCTCGGTTTCGCTGAGGCCGATCCAACGGCCGATGTGGAGGGCCACGATGCGGCAGCGAAGGCGTCGATCATCGCGACCATCGCCTTCGGCCGGCTCGTCCGGGGAAGCGAAGTGGCCGCCGAGGGCATCTCCGGTATCACCGCCGATGACATCGCGAATGCGTCGTCGCTGGGCCACGTGATCAAGCTGCTCGCCGTCGCCGAGGAAGTTGGCGGTGCGCTGAGCGTCCGCGTCTTCCCGGCAATGGTGCCGGCTGACCATCCCTTGGCCAATGTTCGCGGATCGTTCAACGCCGTCTTCGTCGAGGGCCGCAGCGTCGGCGACCTCATGTTCTATGGGCGGGGCGCCGGTGGTGGCCCTACCGCGAGTGCGGTCCTGGGTGACATCGTCGATGCCGCGGTGAACCTCCGCAAGGGGACTCATGCTTCGCTCGGCGCCTTCGCCCCCGCAGCATTTGCCTCGCCCCGCGATCTGCGATCGGCGTACTACCTCCAGATCGAGGTCGCCGACCGGCCGGGCGTGCTCGCCGCCGTGGCCAACGTCTTCGGCACTCACGATGTCTCCATCCGTTCGATGGAGCAGGAGGGCCTGGGCGACGAGGCCAAGATCATCTTCATCACCCACGTTGCCCAGGAGCTCGCCGTCAACGCGTGCCTGGAGGATCTCCGCGCCCTGCCCGAGGTGCGCAGAGTCGTCAGCGTCCTCAGGGTGATCGGGCAGGGGAACTGATGCGTTACATCTCCACTCGCGGCGGGATGGAACCCCGGTCCTTCGTCGAAGTGCTCCTCGAAGGTCTCGCTCCGGACGGCGGTCTCGTCGTTCCGCAGGAGTACCCGGTGCTGACCTCGGCCGAGTGGGAGGCGATGCGCGGGCTCTCCTATCCCGATCTCGCGTTCAGCCTGCTTCGTATGTTCGCTGATGACATCCCGTCCGACGATCTCCGCCGCATCGTCGATCGTACGTACACAAAGGAAGCGTTCGGCACCGACGACATCAC
>JANPDB010000120.1:0-4288 GCA_031431255.1 Acidimicrobiia bacterium
GCCGCACCGAGGTCGTCGATCGTGGCCCGCGGGAAACCGAGCCACGCATCCGCAGGAAGCCCGTCGCCGAGCTGTGCATCGACGTTGTCGGTCCGGAGGACCGATTTCGCCAAACGAACATATGCGTACTGATCTTCGTTGGTCAGACGGGCACCACCGATAAAGCCGATCTGCGACGGGTCGTACGAGCCAAGAGCGGCTGCGATCCGGTTGTTCGCCGCCGACCACGACACCTTCTCTGCCGCGGCCCCACGTGCGGCGCGGACGACGGGTGAGGAAAGGCGAGACGGAGAGGACACCGACTCGAAGTCGAACCGACCCTTGTCACACAGCCATCCCCAGTTGACCGGGTCAGAGTCGACACCCTGCAAACGGGTGATCTGGTCCCCGCTCGACTGCACGACCACCCGGCACCCGACGGCGCAGGACGTGCAGGTGGACTCGACCTGGTCGAGGTCCCACGGACGGGCGGCGAAACGATACGGCGAAGCGGTGAGTGCGCCGACCGGGCAGATCTGCACGACGTTGCCCGAGAAGTACGACGCGAACGGGTCGTCGGGAAAGGTGTTGACCTCGGTGTTGTTCCCCCGATTGATGAAGTGGATGAGCGGATCGCCGGCCACCTCCTTCGAGAACCGGGTGCAGCGGTCGCAGAGGATGCAGCGTTCGCGATCGAGCAGCACCAGGTCGCTGATCGGGATCGGCTTCTCGTTGTGGCGCTTCTCCTCGACAAAGCGTGACTCACCGGGACCGAAGGTGAGGGTCTGATCCTGGAGCGGGCACTCCCCACCCTTGTCACAGACGGGGCAGTCGAGCGGATGGTTGACGAGCAGGAACTCGAGCACGCCATCCTGGGCCTTCTTCACCGTGGAGCTCTTGGTATCCACGACCATGCCCTCCGCCACCGGCTGCATGCAGGCCGGCTGCAGTGACATGCCGCGTGGTCCGGACACCTCCACCAGACACATGCGGCACATACCGACCTCGGACATGCGCGGATGCCAGCAGAAGCGCGGGATGTAGGTGCCGGTCCGCTCGGCCGCGGCGATCAGCAGTTCACCGGGATTTGCCTCGATCGGCGTACCGTCGATGGTGACGGTGAGCGTCGTCTTCTTGGGTGCTTTGGCGGCGGCGGCAATGTCGGTCATGGAGGAACCTGGCGGGGTTAGGAGGCAGGTGTTGCGAGCAGTGAAGCGAAGCGGAGGGGCGCAGCGCCAATCGTGTCGGTCATTTGGGAGAACCTGGCGGGGTTAGGAGGCGGGAGTGAGCGAGTGCCGGTAGACGCCCGTGGACAGGCCGTCGACGGGTCGGCCATGGACGATGTAGTGCTCGTACTCCGCCGGGAAGCGACGGATGGAGCTCACGAGCGCTCCGGCGGCGGCCGACGGGCCGAGCGGACAGATCGTGGTCTGCCTCGGCGGCCAGGTCAGCCCCGGGCTGATGTTGTCGGCGACGTCGAGCAGCAGACTGACGTCCTCCGGTCGGCCCTCACCGTCGAGGATCCGCCGGTAGATCTTCTCCATCCAGTTGGTGCCCTCGCGGCATGGTGAGCACTTGCCGCAACTCTCCTTGGCGAAGAACTTCACGATGCGCCACGCCGCCTTGACCATGTCGGTCGTCTCGTCCATGACGACAATGGCCCCGGAGCCGAGCATCGACCCCTTGCCGCCGACGACACCGGCATCGAGCGGTGTGTCGAGATCCTCCTCGAAGAACCACGGTGCCGATCCGCCG
Organism: Acidimicrobiia bacterium; assembly: GCA_031431255.1. Taxonomy (GTDB): domain Bacteria; phylum Actinomycetota; class Acidimicrobiia; order Acidimicrobiales; family JANYDT01; genus JANLQX01. The sequence goes on from JANPDB010000120.1 coordinate 1,735, forward strand.
CCCGGAATGAAGGCCTTGACCCGGCCGTCATCGCGGATGCCGCCGCAGAAGTCGTAGAAGAGCTCGCGGAAGGTGGTAATGCCGAACTCGACCTCGAACACTCCGGGTTTCTTGACGTGACCTGACACTGCGAAGAGGCGTGTGCCGGTGTTCTTCTCGTTGCCGAAGCTGGTGAACGCCGCAGCTCCGTTGGTGATGATCCATGGCAGGTTCGCCAGGGTCTCCACGTTGTTCACGACCGTCGGCTGCATGTAGAGGCCCTTCGAGGCCGGAAAGAACGGCGGCTTCAGCCGTGGCATACCACGGTTGCCTTCGAGCGACTCGATCAGCGCGGTTTCCTCGCCGACGATGTAGGCGCCGGCACCCCAGTGCAGCACGACGTCCATCGACCAGTCGGTGCCACAGATGTTCTTGCCGATGTAGCCGGCGGCGTACGCCTCGTTGAGCGCCGCCGCCATCCGCTCGTGCGCGTGCGGCATTTCACCGCGGATGTAGATGAACGCCTGCTCGGCTTTGATCGCCCACGAGGCGATCAGCACCCCTTCGATGAGCTGATGCGGATCGCGCTCGAGCAGGATGCGGTCCTTGTAGGTGCCCGGTTCCGATTCGTCGCCGTTGACGACGAGGTAGCGGGGGAACACGTCCTTGGGAAGGAACCCCCACTTGGTGCCGCACGGAAAACCGGCGCCGCCACGGCCGGCGAGATTGGCCGCCTTCACTTCGTCGACCACCGCGTCCGGAGCCATCGCCAGAGCCTTGCGCAACGCCTCGTAGCCGCCCGTGCGGAGATAGCCATCGAGCGTATGGCCGTCGGCCTGATCCCATCGGGTGGAGATCATCTTGGTGGGTGCGGGCATGGGAATCCTCGTGACGAAACGTACGGCGGTCGGCGGTCGGGCCTAGATGGCCTTGACCCCGGCCCGGCGATCAGCGGGAATGGACTGGCGCACGGCGCCGAGCGTGCCGTGGCGCGGGATGTCGGTGCGCTTGCCGGCGCGCAAATCGGCGACCAGACGGTCGAAGCCCTGGTGCGTGACCTTGTTCTCGTAGCGGTAGTTCACCTGCAGGCATGGTGCCTCGGTGCAGGCCGCAAGACACTCCATCTCCTCGAGGGTGAAGAGTCCGTCGGCCGTGGTCGCGCCGGGCCGGATGCCGAGCGAGTCGCTGGCGTGGTCCAGCAGTTCTTCACCGCCGACGAGCAGACACGCGATATTCGTGCACACGCCGACCACGTAGGTCCCGACGGGATGGAACTTGAACATCTCGTAGAACGTGGCGGTGCCGTAGACCTCGGCGTTGGAGCACCCGACGAGCTCCGCGATATGGCCCATCGCGTCTTCGGTGAGATAGCCGTCCTGCTCCTGGGCGAGGTGGCACATCGGGATGGTCGCGCTCTTGGGTCGCGGGTAGTGGGTGAGCAGTTCCTTGGCGCGCTCGAGGTTTGCGGGGGAGAAACGAGCCATTTCTAGCAACCCTTCCAAAAACTACGTGCACGTACATGCATCACCGGTCGACCTCACCGAGGACGGGGTCGATCGACGAGATGATCGCAATCGCGTCTGCGACCTGGGCACCCTGCATCATCGTGGGCATCGACTGGAGGTTGACGAAGGAGGCTCCGCGCCAGTGCATGCGATAGGGCTTGGTTCCCCCATCGCTGACCATGTAGCAACCGACCTCGCCACGCGGAGACTCGACGGGCACGTAGACCTCACCCTCGGGCACTTTGAAGCCGTCGGTGAAGAGCTTGAAATGATGGATGAGCGCTTCCATTGATTCGTCGATGCGGCTACGCGGCGGCGGCGTGACCTTCTTGTTCTGGGTGCGATAGTCGCCTGCCGGCAGCACGTCGACGATCTGGCGGACGATGCGGATCGATTCGCGGATCTCGTTGAGTCGGATCGCGTAGCGGTCGAACGCATCGCCGTGGGTGCCGACGATCACGTCGAAGTCGACCTGGTCGTAGGCGAGGTAGGGCATGTCTCGCCGGAGGTCCCATTCGACCCCTGTCGAGCGCAGGATCGGACCCGTGGCGGAGAGGGCGATCGCCTCATCGGCGGTGATCACGCCGACGCCCTGGGTACGGTCGAGGAAGATCGGCTGACCGGTGAGCAGGATGTCGTATTGGTCGAGGCGGGGCTCGATGTCGGCGCACAGGTCGAGCACGTCCTGCTGCCAACCTGGCGGAAGATCAGCGGCCACGCCGCCCGGTCGGATGTAGTTGTGGTTCATCCGGAGACCGGTGACCTTCTCGAAGAACGAGAGCACGAGCTCGCGCTCACGCCATCCGTAGATCATCATGCCGACCGCACCGAGGTCCATGCCGTTTGTGGCCTGGAAGAGGAGATGCGATGCCATGCGATTGAGCTCGCACATCAGCATCCGGATCCACGTGGCCCGCTCGGGGATCTCGACGTCGAGCAGCTTCTCGGTGGCGAGCGAGAAGGCCAGTTCGTTGAACAGCGGCGCGAGGTAGTCCATGCGCGTGACGTTGGTGCCGCCCTGCAGGTAGGTCAGACCCTCTGCGGTCTTCTCCATTCCGGTGTGGAGGTAA
>JANPDB010000121.1:0-10121 GCA_031431255.1 Acidimicrobiia bacterium
CCACCGAGAGGTACGCGTCGATCAAGTTGACGTACTTGCCGATCAGGCCGATCCGAACCGAACCACGCAGTGAGCCCACACGGCGGACCAGGGCACGCCAGTCCTCGAGGTTGATGGGGTGCTCGTTCTGGTCGATGCGCAGGATGTCGCACACGAACGAGTCGAGGCCCTCGGCGTGAAGGTTCAGGGGTACCTCGTAGAGCGACGACGCGTCAGTCGCACTGATGACCGCTTCGGGTTCGACATCGCAGAGTCCGCTGATCTTGCGCTTGATGTCGTCGGGAATCGGACGGTCGCTCCGGCACACGATCACATCCGGCTGAATGCCCCGGGCTCGGAGTTCCGTGACCGAGTGCTGTGTCGGCTTCGTCTTCTGCTCCCCGGATGGTCCGATGAACGGCAGCAGGGTGACGTGCAGGTAGCAGACGTTGTCGCGGCCGACCTGCTTGCGCATCTGGCGGATCGCCTCGAGAAACGGAAGGATCTCGATGTCGCCGACGGTGCCGCCGACTTCGGTGATCACGACGTCGACATCGTCGGTCGCCAACGCCAGGATCCGCCGCTTGATCTCGTCGGTCACATGCGGGATGACCTGAACGGTCTTTCCGAGGTAGTCGCCCCGGCGTTCCTTGGCGAGGATCGTCTGGTAGATCGACCCCGACGTGGCGTTGCCGTTGCGGGGCAGATCGACGTCGATGAAACGCTCGTAGTGGCCGAGGTCGAGATCGGTCTCGCCGCCGTCGGCGGTGACGAACACCTCACCGTGTTCGAACGGGTTCATCGTGCCCGGATCGACGTTGAGATAGGGGTCGAGTTTTTGCATCGTGACCCGCAGGCCTCGTTGCTTGAGCAACCGACCGAGCGATGCCGCAGTGATTCCCTTTCCCAGAGAACTTGCCACGCCGCCGGTCACGAAGATGTGCTTAGCCACGGGAAAACACCTTACCCCGCCGATCGCCGGGACCGAAGGAGCCAGGACCCGAACCTGTCCGAATCACGATGAGCCGGGCGAGCGACGTTCGGGCAGTGTGCCAAGCCGGTCGAACCAGCGAAGCGGACGAACACCATCGATCACCCTGGCGAACGACACCTTCTCGCTCGCCAGGTTCAAGGCGATCAGCACGGCGAGCACCGCTATGCGCACCGATTGCGGCGTCACCAGCACACTGATCCCGAGCATCGCACCGATCGGATTCGAGCCGGTGTCGCCGAGCATCGTCCGTTCCCGAAGGTCGTCACGCAACATCACGACGAGCACACCGGCCATCACCGCGAGGGCCAACGTGGGGCGGTAGCTCCGGTCGATCATGAACGGCGCCATGAAGACCACCATCCCGATGAGCAGAGCCGCACTCGCCACGAGGCCGACCTTCAGACACCGGCCCGGTGCCCGATCGAAGAGGTTGGCGAGGTTCGCCGACAACGCGATGATGGCGCCGTTGACGAGCACCCATCCGAACCCGTGATCCGCACCGAGCGTCGATCCAGCGGCCAGAGCGAGGGCAACCGCTCCGCCGCCGAACAGCTTGAGGGCTCCCGTGCTCAGCCGCCCGGTCCGCAAGGTGGCCAAGTGACCCCGGAAACCGCGGGCAGTCCCCGTCGCCCCGAGGTCGTCGATCAGTCCGAGGAAGCTGAAGATGAGGACCGGGAACCCGACCGAGGAGATCGTCAGGAAGAACGACTCCCAGTAGTCCGTTCGGAACGTCTCGGGCGGCCGATCACCGAAGGCCAACCAGCAGGCCAGGGACGAGGTCGGCGCGAGAACGAGCCCGACAACGACGATGACCAGCCCGCTGCCCACGCCCACCTCCGCACCCCGGTAGTTGGAGCGGCGAAACACCGGCGCCTCGAGGATCGGCCGAACAAGACGGACCGCAAGCGCGCCGAGCACGACGCCGGCAAGAAGGCCGAGGCACAGCACCAGCGTTGCCACGAGACGGGGCGGCCATCGCAGGATCGCGTCGATCACTGCGCTTCCTCTTTCGCGCGATTCACGGATCGATCGTCGCCGCGGTGACGACGCGGGGGCCATCGTCACGCTGCAAGGCCAGAAGAGTCACGAACGGACCGAGGTAGACGAAGACGAGCGCGGTAACAACGGTTCCGGAGTCATTCGCCGCGAACCCGAGCAGTCCGCAGAGGAGCGCGGCGACCACCCCGGCCCGGAGAGCCGTGCCCCGAGGGATGTCGCGCTCCCAACCGCGCTGCACGACGAGGAAGAACAGCAGCACGATGGCGATGATCGGCACGATCCACGTCCAGAACGAACCGGTGAAGACACGGATGTTCGTGGCGATCTTGCGCGAGATCGTCGTCATGAACGTCGACGAACCACTGTCGTCTCCGAGCATCGCCGCGACCAGGCGGCCGAGATGGGTACGAGAATCGGCCGGGCGCAGGTAGTCGAGCCCGGCCGCTGCGGCCAGTGCCCCCATCGTGGCAACACCGGCGAGGACCACCGGCTTGGCTCGCAACGCGCGACCCGACATGACGTAGAGCAACAGGCCGAAGACCGGAACGAGCGTCAAGATGCCGCCGACATCGGACCCGAGGAACGGAGCGCCGTCGACGACCAGAACCACGCCACAGACGAGACCGGCACCGATCAACGCCTCGCGCCGCCGGGGTGCGTACTGCACGTGGATGGCCGCCCACAGCACGCTGGTCGATGCCAGCGCGGCAAACGCGGCGTTGCCGATTCCCGTGAACCGGGCAGCGGTGTGGGGCGAGTAGCCGAGGATGCTCGACTGCTGGAGCGCGGCACCCAAACTCAAATCGATCACGTTGATGGCGACCGTGGCGAACAAGATCCACGACAGCGGGCTCAACGGGTGCCGTCTCGCCCGTCGAGCGAGCGCCACGATCGCAAGGTCGAGTGCGAGCATGACCAGGGCGCCGAATGGACCGAGCACCCAGGCGTTCGGGATCATCCGGAAGACAAACGTCGTCAGCGGCCACGCGGCCACGCCGAGGACAATCCAGGAGAGAACCCGCCGCATCGGCCCGACCGATCCGCGTGACGAGAACAGCAGGATCGTCAGCAGGTACACGATGACCTGGAAGATGACGTAGCCCTTGGTCAGCGGCAGATAGATCCGCTCGCGATAGCCGGCAAGATCGTTCATGTCCCGCAACCGGTCGATGCTCGGCGGCCCGTTGGTGCCGTGGAACCGGAGGGGGTGGCCGATCATGTCCGCACTCGTCAGCTGATCCGCAGGATCAATACCAAGCGCGCTTAGGATAGTCGGGGAGAGGTCAGTCAACGTGATGAGTCCGAGCCGCTTCGTCGACGGCGAGTGCGCATAGCCGGGCACCACCCCGGCGCCCCACAACACCGTCGGCGTGAGCTCCCAGGTTCCCGTCGGGGGTCGCATACCCGCGACGATGAACAGCACGTCGGACGGAAGCCCCCCGACGACCTTCTCGACCAACGCGTCGGTGCGACGGAGAGCGTCCACGCGCAGCTCCTCGAATCGGTCCTCGGTGGTGAACCCCTTGAAGGCGAACGCCCGATCCATCTCGCCCGGGTCGACGACGGTGACATCGCTGTTGCCGACCGCCCGGACAACCGCGTCGAGGAAGACGCGCTCGTCCACGGTCACGCCGAACGGTTTGGTGACGTCGGGCCGCAACAGACCGGTGACCGTCCCGTGGGTCACCGAGCCCCCGAGATCGGCGACGGCAATAGCCGTCGGACGCTGCAGTGAGGCGTCGAGATCGCGGTCAACGAGACCGGTGTCGGAGGAGCCGACAACGGCAGTGGACTTCCCGGCGACGCGCAGCGTCTCACCGAGTGCCGCCGGCAGCGTCGGCAGGTATCGACCCTCGTTCCTGGCGATGGTCTCCGCCAGCCCGGTCACGACAACTGCGCCGTCTGACGGCCGGCCCGTGCGCAACTCCGCAACTTCGGCTGCGGTGAGCAGGCCGACGGCATCCTCGGACCCGTAGGCATCGGCAGCGGCGTCGGCGGAACGGACCCGGCCACCGGCACCTAGCGACGCGTAGGACTCCACCGTGGACGGCCGGCCCGACAGCGTGCGGACGCTCGTCGCCGCCACGGCTCCCTCGCCGACAAGCCGGTCGAGCGTCGGGGTGTTCCCTGACCCGAGATCGTCGAGCGACAGGCGGGGAAAGCCGAAGAGCACCACCTTCTTCGCCGTCGTGCCGGCGGCAACGCTGGACGGCTCGAATCCACCGGAACGCAGCAGGGCCACGGCGAGAAAGGCGATTGCGGTGAACACCATCACGCCGATTCGCAGCCGTGGCGGAGTACGCCTCGACCAGAGAGCCCGGATGATGTCGAGACCCTGGCGGCCACGATGGGCGAAGCCGGCGATGCTACGGCCGGTGTGGCGATGGTCGAAGTCGACCGGCACTTCGACCACCCTTGCCCCCGCCCGCACGGCATCGATCGTCATCGCCGTCTCCATGCCGAACCGGTCGGCGAGGTTCAACGAACGGAGCAGACCCGCCCGCACCGCCCGCTGCCCCGAAAGCGGTGCCGTCGCTTCGAACCCGGACGATCGCCGGATGCCGTTGCGGGCGAGTTCCTTGACCCGGCCGAACCCGCCCCGGGCACCAGCGGCGACCGTCGGCACACCGATGACGAGGTCGGCCTCGTCCCGTTCGAGGGGCGACAAAAGTGCGTCCGCGATGCCGGCGGTGTCGCCGAGGTCGGCGTCGATCAGCAGGTACGTCGACGCTTCGGGGCTCGCAGCGACGGCGGCCGAAACCGCTCCACCCTTGCCGCGATTCACTGCGAGCCGCAGGACGGTGACCCGGCCATCCGCGCCCGCCGCTCCGAGAGCAACGCTCGACGTTTCGTCGACTGACCCGTCGTCGATGACGACGATCCGATCGATCGTGGCGAGTGCGGCGAGGGCCCGGACCGTGTGACCGATCGAATCCGCCCGATCCTTGGCCGGCACGAGAGCCACGACCGGGTGTAGAGACGATGCCGACAACGTCATGGCGCGGGAATCAGCCGTTCAGCGCCGTCCGCTGACCCGTAATGCCCGACCCGACCCCGGCCGAGGTCCTCGACCGCATAGACCGTGCCGACCCGACCCGCGCGGTCGTCGAGGTCGTCGATGGTCGAGACCCGGGCAGCTAGAGCCGCAACCCCGCGGACTTGGCGCACCAACGGATCGTCGGACTGCCCGACCACAACGACCGGTGCCATGGCGGCGAGTCGACCGATCCATGCAGCGGTCTCGTCGGGCTCGGCGGAGGACGACTCACCACGGAGAAACACGACCCGGGTGCCGACCGGGATGACTTCGGGAAAGCTGCCGTCGGATGCCGGACGTCGTTCGATCAACCCTGCGGCGACGAGGGGTTGCAGCGACTCGACGTCGAACGGTCGACCGATGGCCCCGATGATCCGTTGACCGACGAGGAATCTGACCGTGTCCGGACGGGTCGAGGTGGCGCCGACGGCGACCCGGGCCCGTTCGAGCTCTTGGGGTGCCGAGATGCGCAACGACGGCCCGATGGCGAGCGTGCCGAGCACTCGGGCCCCGGCCGACCGCAGCGTGTTCGCCAACTCGGCCGTCCGATCATCGTCGATCGCCCCGTCCGTCACGAAGAGCACCGACTTCGCGAGCAGCCGGTCCCGCACCATGCGATCTTCGGACTGCTCGCCGAACGTCTCCAACGACGCCTTCTCGTCCTTCAGGTCGCTGATCGCGGCCGCCCGATCCTCGAGCGTGCGGTCGAGCGAGGCGATGCGGCGTTGGGACTGGGAGACGAGGCCCTGATCGACAACGGTCGCACCGACGGCGATTCCGATGGCGAGCGCGAGGAAGACGGCCACCAGAGAAACGATGTGGAAGCGGAGATTGATCACGGCATCGCTCCTGCCACCAACGTACCGGTGAAGCGTTCTCCGCCGTGGGACCGGCGGCCGGCCGACATCATCGACGCCACTCCCGCAGCGAGATCCACAGCGAATCCCAGAACAGCCGAAACGGCGGGGACAACGCCAGGATGAACACCAACGCCACCATCGCCGTCAACACGAGCAGCGTGATGTCACGCTTACGGGCACGGTGCTCGTAGAGGCGGTTCAAACCTTTTGCATCAACCAGGATCGGTCCCACCTTCAGCCGGACGAGGAAGGTCGACGCCATACCGGGTCGACCCTTGTCGAGAAAGTCGACAAGGTTCACGTGCGTGCCCACCGCGACGATGAGTTCGGCTCCTCGTTCGAACGCCAAGAGCATGGCGATGTCCTCACTCGTCCCCGACATGGCCCAGGTGACGAACTCGACGCCCTCCTCCCGAAGCCGTTCCGCCCCCGGGGCCTTGCCATTGGGATAGGCGTGGACGACGAGCTCGGCGCCGCATCGGAGTCCCTCGCTCGACACCGAGTCCATATCGCCGATGATGACCGATGGCTTGAGCCCGTTCGCCAACACCGCGTCGGCACCGCCATCGACCGCGATGATCACCGGGTTCATGTCGGTGATGTAGGCCCGCAGCGCACGTAGGTCTTCTTTGAACTGATCACCGCGCACGACGATCAGCACATGGCGACCGGTGAAGGTTGTCCGCAGCTCCGGTAATTCCGGAGAGTCCAGCAACAAGAACTGCTCGGCCTGCATGTAGGCGAGGGTGTTCTCGGCGAAGCGCGTCAATTCGACGCTGATCGTTGCCCTCGAGTCCTCCACCTGACGGTCGAGCGTGCTCATGGTCTGACGAACACCTTCACCCAAGAGCATGCCGCGGGCATTGCGAATGGCGTTGCCGTCGAGCGTCAGCATCTCGCCGTCTTCAACCCGGGCCACGATGCCGGCACCGACATTGTCGAGGATCGGGATCCCCGCCGCCGCGAGGAGCAACGGGCCGACGTTCGGATAGCGGCCGGTGATCGACGCAGCCGCATTGACGACAGCGCCGACGTGGGCCTCGACCAGACCTTCCGCGGCGACACGGTCGAGATCAGCATGGTCGATCACTGCGATCTGCCCGGGCTCGAGGCTCTTCGTGAGCTCTTTCGTCCTCCGTCCGGGACGACCCGCTCCGGTGACGGTTGCCTGCAGCCGCGTCTCCAGCGATGGCGTGGCCACTCAACCCGCCCGCTTCGTCCGCTCGGGGGCCCGCTTGCCCCGGGCGCGCGTCGGATCGGCACCCCGACGGGATCGCCGCGATGCCAGCAGGACTTCGGCATGACGAAGCGCGGCCGGACTCGCCGGATCACCGGCCAGCATCCTCGCCACCTCGCCGACTCGCTCCCCTTCGCTGAGCTTGCTCACGGTCGTACGGGTCATCGGTCCCCCGTCGCCATCCGCTTCGACGGTCTTTCGAACATGGATCTGGGCGTCGGCCGACGCTGCGACCTGGGCCAGGTGGGTGACGACGAGCACCTGTCGGCTCGAACCGAGTTCCGCGAGGGCGTCACCGACCGAGAGTGCGGTCTCGCCGCCGATCCCGGCGTCGACCTCGTCGAACACCAACGCCGAAAGCGGGGAGGAAACCGAACCGGCAGAAAGGGTCCCCGAGGAACCAGCGCCCCGAGTGATCAGCGCCAGCTGCAGGGCCAACATGACCCGGGCCAGTTCGCCGCCGGAGGCCACCTTGGCCAGCGGAGCGAGATCACTCCCGGGGTTGGCGGAGAACTCGAAGACCACCTTCGAGTCGACGGCTTCCTCCGCGTCAACACCGGCCACGGCCCCAGCCCCATCATCATCGGCGAGGACGGCAACCCGGAAGCGGGCGTTGCCCAGCGCGAGCCGACCAAGGTGCTCACGAACGGACGCGGCGAATGGCTCGGCCGCCTCCCCGCGCAGTTTCGCGATCCGGTCACGCGCCCGTCGCTCGGCCTCCGCCACGAGGCGGAGCTCGCCATCGATCGTCGCCGCCCGCTCGTCGTGGAGAAGCAGTTCGTCGAGACGCTCCTGGGTCTCCGCCTGGAAGACGAGCATGGCGCCGATGGACTCGCCGTACTTGCGCCGGAGCTGGCGCAACAGATGGCGCCGCTCCCGGAGCTCGCCAAGGCGGGACGGATCGTCATCGAGGCGGGCGAGGTGCGAACGGAGCTCGGAGGCCACGTCGTCGAGCTCGGAGGCCGCGTCCCGGATCCGATCCGCCTCGTTCGCAAACGGAGTCTTCCCACCGAGCAGCTGACGAACCGCGCCGAGAAGGGTCAGAACACCGTCGTCGCCGGCCAACGCCTCGGTGGCGGCACTCAACGCCTCACGATGGGCCTGGGCGCCGGTCAGCAGGTCCTCCTCGTCGGCCAGCTTCTCGTCCTCGGCCGGATCGCTCAGACCGGCGGCGTGGAGCTCGGCGAGTTGGAACGAGAGCAGGTCGATCTCCCGGGCCCGAGCGCGTTCGTCACCGCCGAGCGCCGCCCGGTCCTTGAGCAGCATGCGTCGCTTCGACCGAGCTTCGCGGAGGTCACTGTCGTCGATGCCGCCGTAGGCATCGATCGCGTCCCGTTGCGAAGCGGGCGCGAGCAGCGTCTGGTGCGCATGCTGGCCGTGGAGATCGATGAGGCTGCTCGCCCGCTCCGCGAGCACGCCGACCGGCACCGGCCTTCCGTCCACATAGGCCCGGGCGCGACCGGCGCGCGGCACCACCCGGCTGAGGACGACCTCGGCATCACCGACGATGAACCGTCCGTCGACCCGAGCCTCGTCCGCCCCGGAGCGAACGAGCGTCGGGTCCGACCGGGCGCCGAGCAGCAGCTCGATGGCCTCGACGATGAGGGTCTTGCCGGCACCGGTCTCCCCGGTGATCACCGTCATGCCTTCGCCGAGAACGACGGAGGCGTGATGAATCACGCCGAGGTCGGCAACGACGAGCTCAGCGAGCACGACGACCTGGTGCACGTTTCGGGCTTGCCGCGGAGCTTGTGTCGGTGTCATCCTCCGCCTCGAAGCGCTCACGCGCCGGCGTACCCGGACCTGGGAGCTCGAACTTCGTCTTGAGGATGCCGTGGAAGTCACGCGGTCCGAAGGTGACGAGCCGCGCCGGCCGTGCATGCGCCGAACAGGTCACGACCGCGCCCCCGGGTACGGCACCCTCGTCACGTCCATCGACGAAGAGCGTCGCGGTTCGTCCGTCGAGCACTGCGAGGCGCACCGTCTCTTCGGCACTGAGCACCAGCGAGCGGTCGAAGAGCATGTGCGGCGAGATCGGCACCACGACAAGCGCGCGCATCAGCGGCGACACGATCGGACCGCGCACCGAGAACGCGTAAGCCGTGGAACCGGTCGGTGTGGCGACGATGACGCCATCCGCCGAGTAGTCGGCGAAGGGCACGCCGTTGAAACTGACCCCCAGACGAACCGTGTTGCCGGCATTGCTCTTCTCCAGGACAGCGTCGTTCAGAGCGGCGAAGCGTCGGATCGGATGGCGGGGAGCGGACACGACGATGTCGAGCATCATCCGTTCCTCGATCCCGTGGTCACCACGCAGCACCCGCTCGACCACGACTTCGAGATCGGACAGCTGCTCCGAGGCGAGGTACCCGAGATGCCCCACGTTCACGCCGACCACCGGAACGCCCTCGGCCCAGACGAGGTCGACCGTCCGCAGCATGGTGCCGTCGCCGCCAAGGCTGAACGCATACGACAGGCCCTTCGCGAAGTCCTCGTCGGGGACAGCCCACTCGTCGAGCCCGACGCGTACTGCGTCGCTCGCCGGCACTCGGACCTCGATGCCGGACGCTTCGAGCGACGCCGCGGTCGAGGCGGCCACGCGGCGCGCCTCCAGCCGGGCCAGGTGCGGCACGATTCCGATGACGAGGCGTGACTTCTTCGGACGATTCGCCGGCTTCCTCACGGTCATGACCCGACCATCCCGCCGTCGTCGGTCGTGACATCCGCCGGTGCGCCGACTCGCTCGTCGAAGCGCCCAGTCATCACCAGGGCATCGTCGACCGCAAGCTCGATCATCGCCGCCCGGCGCTCCACGGCCGGCGAGGCCGGGACCGGTTCCATCACGAAATGCCCGAGGAATTCGACGTTGCCGTCGGCCCCGGTGATCGGTGACGTCATGACCGCAATCATGCCCGCTCCCAGCGCGGCGTAGGTGTCGCCGACCGACGCCAACGTCCGCCGCCAAATGTCCGGATCCCGCACGACACCCCGGCCGCGTGCGACATCGGCACGACC
>JANPDB010000122.1:0-2786 GCA_031431255.1 Acidimicrobiia bacterium
GAAATCGGGTCAGATCGATGCCGGGAACGCACCTCGACCCAATGAGCGTTCGAATGTTCCGAGGCAGCCGGGCCAGGATCTCGCCGAACAGGGCCAACGCCGGGGTGTCTTCGATGACATGCAGGTCGTCCACGATCAGAACCTGATCGGCGCGTCCAGCGGCAATCGTCAGGGCATCGACGATGTCCTGCGCAAGCGCCTCATCGGTTCTCCCGGCCTCACTCTGTCGCTCGGCAGGTCCGCAACGGTTGAGCAGCGAGGCCAAGAAGGCTCCCGGCCTGACATCCGCGGGGCTCAGCTGCAATACCTGCGACGACGACGTGCGCAAGAACGCGAATTGTCGGATCAGGGTTGACTTCCCCGACCCGGCTGGGGCGACGACGAGACCCACCGTCTTGCGCTCGAGGGAATCGAGTTGACCGAGCAGACGCGGTCGTACGAGGCCGTTCGACGGCGCCGGTTCCGAGGTTCCCGGACTCAGCCCCAACGCATTTTGGTAGACCATGGACACCGTCCTGCCCTACCGAACCCCAGTTTCACGTCGCAGCCCGACGTTGACTCTGCCCTGGTGACCGGATCCCGGTGAACCTAGCAAAGGGAACACCTCCCCGTTTCGGCCATGGATCCGTCCCAAGCAGACGGGTCGGCCGATGCGAGGCAGTCGCTAGATCAGACCCTGCCGGACTGCGTAGGCGACCGCATGCGAGCGATTGCGGAGGTTGAAGCGGGCCGTCATGTCGTGAAGGACGTTCTTGATGGTGCGTTGCGAGTAGCAGAGCGTTGCGGCAATCTCGGCGGTGTCGAGGCCATCGGCCACGAGACGCAGGATCTCTGCTTCGCGCTCGCTGAGACCCGAAAAGGAAAGACCGCGCGGATTGAGGACCTGTTGCTGAAGGTTGGCGACCTGCTTGAGAAGCCCACCGAGGAGATCGCCGGGGAGGGTGCCGTCGCCGTTGGCCGCTGCCCGAACAGCCTGAACGAGCGCGTGGGTCGTTGCTTCTCCGCGGCGGAGAAGACCGCACGCCCCAGCTTCGATGGCGGCGAGAACACCGTTCGAATCCAGATTCGCCACAACGGCCACCACCCTCGGGACGCCGTTGCGCTGGATTGCCCGGATGACCGTGGTGGTCGCCGTGTCGATCGAGTCGCAAACCACGATCGCCACCCGTGAGTTGTCGGGAAGGCTGTCGTCCACCACATAGACGTCGGGCTGTCCGCGAAGTTGGGCGGTCACGCCGGCTTGGAGTACCGGATCATGGGCAAACACATACACCGGGATACGTTCGATCATCGTTTCGCTCCTCGAGAAGGACCGGACGTTCCGTTTCGGCCGGTCGTATCTGAAGCATGCCGGCAGCCGCTTTACGGGCACTTTCCCAGGGCTTAACGGCTGCCCCGATCGATTCATCGTTTCACGAAGGGGCAATCCGATCTGCCCCGTGGTACGCGCCCGAACCCCAGGCCAGGTGAACGAGCGGGCCTACGCTCATGGGATGTCTGCTAGCGCGTCCCTCTCAGCGACCCGACTCGAGATCGTCCCCGGTGGACGTGGTTCTCTCCTCGTGACGGTGCGCAACACCGGCTCCGTCGTTGATGAATTCACCCTCTCGGTTCTTGGCGCGGCGGCCCTGTGGGCGACCGTGACACCTCCGGTGATTCCGCTGTTCCCGGGCGCGGAAGGAACCGCCGAGATCACCTTCGCGGTGCCGCTCGATTCGCGGGTGGCGACCGGCGACATCGACGTTGCCGTCAAGGTGACGTCGAAAGAGGATCCCGACGGATCAACCGTTGAGGAAGCCGTCCTCTCGATCGGATCGTTCGATGACGTCTATTCGGAGCTCGTGCCGCGCACATCGCACGGATCGCGCTCCGGCCACACCGAGCTGGCGATCGACAACCGCGGAAACGCTCGGCTCGACGCGTCGCTCTCCGCATCCGACGCCGACGGTCTTCTCACGTTCGAACTCGACCCTCCGGGTCTGGTGGTCGATCCGGGCAAGGCAAACTTCGCCCGGGTCAACATCAAGCCGGTCAAGCGGTTCCTCCGCGGCCCGGAGAAGACCATCCCGTTCAAGGTCCTGGCGAAGACGACGGGCGTGGGCACCCTCCAGGCTGACGGCATGTTCATCCAACGGCCGGTACTTCCGCGTTGGCTGCTACGCCTGCTGATGCTTCTCCTGCTCGGCCTTCTCGCCCTGGTCCTGCTCTGGCAGCTTGCCTTCAAGCCCGTCATCCGTTCCACCGCCCGGGAAGCGGCAAAGGCGAACGTCCAAGAAGCTGCGTCCGACGCCGCGAAGCAGACAGCGGAAGCGCTCGGCGCCGCGCCCGGTTCGGGCACCAAGCCAACGGGCAGTGGCGACGAAGCTGATTCCGGCGGAACCCCGACGACGACCAGTCCGGCCGATGTCGGCGCTTCCGACGGTGGTTCCGGTGGCGGCGACGACGGGCGCGGTGGCATGAGCGCCGACAAGCGACTCGAGGTCGAGGCCGCTCCGGGCGCAACGGCCAGCGGGACGTGGGCCCCCGCGCCGGACGAGAAGACCCAGTTCAACCTCACCGACATCGTCCTGCAGAACCCGAAAGGTGATGTCGGCCTTCTCCGCATCAAACGTGGCGACGATGTCCTTCTCGAATCAGCCCTCGAGAACTTCCGTGACCTCGACTTCCACTTCGTCGCTCCGTACGTGTTCAAAGGCCAGGAGTTGAAGGTCGAAGTGGAATGCAAGAACGCCGAGCCGGCCGGCGCTTGCAAGGCGGCCGCGACACTGACAGGTTTCGTGAAGAAG
>JANPDB010000123.1:0-1776 GCA_031431255.1 Acidimicrobiia bacterium
CATCGCCGTCAAGGAGTCGAAGCTCGGCCCGATCCTCACCGACGGCACCGGCATGTCGCTCTACATGTTCACCCCGGACCGGCGCAACGTGAGCAACTGCGAGGGCCCCTGCCTGGCCGCCTGGCCGCCGGTCATGCTGAAGGACGGGGAAGTCCTCGGTGACGTCGTGCTCGAAGGGAATCTGCGGCGGTCGCTGCTCGGGGTCGCAATGCGTTTCGACGGCTCACGCCAGGTGACCTACAACGGCTCTCCGCTCTACTACTGGGCGCGTGATCGCGCCGCCGGTGACGTAACCGGGCAGTGGGTCAACGGGATCTGGTTCGTCCTCAACTCCGACGGCGTCCCCAACACGGCACGGATCTGAGGTGGGAGCGATGCCCCGCTCACCACGTCTTCCGGCGAGGCGGGCGACGCGAGTGCTGCTCGTCCTGGTCGCGCTCGGCGTAGCGGCCGCCGTGGGTGGGATCGTGTACCTCCGGTACTTCTTCGGCAACGACGCGCCGCCCCCCTTCGAACTTTCGTCGTTCGCCTTGCTGTTCCCGTTCGGACGCTCGTGGGCCCGCCAAGGCGAACGAAGTTCGCATCGTTCGCGTCGACAAATGGCGGTCGCCGTCGCAGTGGCCATCGCCGCGAGTCTGGGACTTGGCGGGACCGCGTCCGGCGCCTCGAAACTTCCTGCGGCGGGGGCGTCCTGCACCAAGGTCGGGGCGACGACCGCGGCTGGCACGACGAAGCTCCGGTGCACGCTTTCGGCCAAAAAGAAGCGCTGGACCGTCGTCATGTCCCAAGCGACGACCACGCTGACGACCACGGCAAAGGCGGGGGCCCCGGCGCCCACGTCCGCCACCGCGACTGAGACACCAACGGCTACCACCCTCGAGGGCACCTACAAGATCGGACCCGGTTCGGCCGCCGGCTATCGCGTCCGCGAGCTGTTCGTCGGCGGCCTGGCCAAGACCGACGCCGTCGGACGATCGGAGGCGGTGACCGGCACCGTCGTTCTCGGACGAAGTGGATCGGCGCTCCAAGTCCTATCGGTCAACGCAGCCGTGGACATGGCCAAGCTCGTCAGCGACGAATCCCGGCGCGACAGCCGGATGCGCTCGACCGGCATCGAAACGGACAAGTTCCCGACCGCAACGTTCGTGTCCTCGACCGCCGTCACCCTCGATGCGGACAGCGAAGCGGCGAAACCTGTGAAGGCGACCGTTCCCGGCAAGCTCACCTTGCACGGCGTCACGAGGGACGTGCAGATCCCGGTCGACGCACAACTCCGCTCCGGCACCCTCGAGATCGTCGGTCGCCTTGCCATCAACATGAAGGACTACGCCATCGAACCGCCGGAGATCGCCGACTTCGTCAAGGCCGATGATGATGGTTCACTCGAGTTCAAACTGGTCCTGAAGAAAGGTTGAGTCATCGCCCGTCGCCTGCGTTTGATCCCGGGCCGCACTGATGCGGCACCGGCAGGATCTGACACCGAGCCGCGGTCAGTCGATGCATCGCGGCCCGATGGGGCGACCCGCGACATCGTTGATCTCCGGGTGCTCTATGACCTTCACGGAAGCGAGATCTTCCGGTTCTGTCATCGACTCGTCGGCGATCGCGGCCTTGCCGAGGAAGCCATGCAGGAAACTTTCCTCCGGGCGTGGAGGGCTCAGGATCGATTCGATCCGTCCACCGCTTCGCTACGAACCTGGATGTATGCCGTGGCCAGAAACGTCTGCATCGATGCCCTCCGGGCGCGAGGACGACGGTTCGGGCTCGAGGGATCGG
>JANPDB010000124.1:0-2329 GCA_031431255.1 Acidimicrobiia bacterium
GCTCGGAGCCGAGGGAGAACAAATCGCGTCCGCCGCTCGGCGGGCGTTCGTGGACTCCATGCACAGCTCGCTGTGGATCGCCGCCGGTCTCGCGTTCTGCGCGGCGATCGTCGCCCTCACGCAACTTCCGCGCCCGACCGCTCCCGTTGCCGATACGAGCGAGTCATCGCACGGCTCATCGCATGGCTCATCGCACGGGTCTTCGCACGGCTCACTGCACGGCACCCGCTCATGAACCCCCGCTCCGACATCACGAAAGTTGACCACGCCATGAAGAACACCGCCCCAGCACGCACTCGTCACGGCACGGCCCGCGCGCATCGACGAGGACTCGTGAGGTCCCAGGCAGCCGAGGTCGCCACAGCACCCGTCGAGGAAGACACGGCGTTGCCGAAGAAGAGCCATATCGGTCGGATCGTTGCCGGGTCGTTGATCTTCGGGATCGTGGCCGCGGTGGCTCTCGTCGCCGGGCCGCTTGCCGGCCGCGAGGAGCACATCATCACCGGGTCGGTGCTCGCCGCGTTCTCGCTCTCGTGGGCGATGCTCGCGTTGCTGTCCACCCATCGGACGGATCAGCCGCAACGGTGGGCGATCGCTCCAGCCGTTGTCATGGGTAGTGCCGGTGCGGGCATCTTGGTCTTCGCCCCGACAGGGAACCAGCTCGGATGGATCTGGCCGCCGGCCATCGCAGCTCTCACGATCTGGATGGTCGTTCGCGCCCGGCGGGAACTGCGGAGTCGGACGCGGGTGTGGCTCGTGTATCCCGTCTTCGCGGCATTGATGCTGTCGGCAGTGGGCGGCGCGTACGAGACCTACCGTGAGACCGCGGACCGGACCGACTACCCGATGCCCGGCAGGTTGATCGATGTCGGTGGACACCGTCTCCACATCAACTGCACGGGTACGGGCAGTCCGACGGTCGTGCTCGAGCCCGGCCTAGGGGAGCCGTCAACGGCAATGGCGTGGATCGCTTCCGACCTCGGGACCACCACCCGGGTTTGTGCCTACGACCGGGCCGGTCGTGGCTGGAGCGAATCTGCCTCGGCTCCCCAGGACGGCATGCAGACCGCGACCGATCTGCACACGCTGCTGGCCCGGGCCGGCGAGCCTGGACCCTACGTGCTCGCCGGACATTCAGCGGGCGGCATCTACGCGCTCAACTTCGCCAACCTCTTCCCCCAAGAGGTCGCCGGGGTTGTCTTGCTCGACTCGATGCACCCGGAGCAGTACACGAAGATCCCCTCGTGGCCCGGCTTCTATGAGATGTTCCGTCGGGCCTCTGCGGTGCTTCCCTCGTTGTCCCGTCTTGGCCTCGGCCGCCTGCTCTACCAGGGCGCATACGGCGATCTGCCCGAGTCGGTACGCAGCCAGGAGCGGGCGTTCATGGCGACCCCTCGTGACAGCCGCAGCGTTCGTGACGAGTTCTCCCGGTTGCGCACTGCCATGGCTCAAGCCACCGCACTGACCAGTCTCGGTGATCGGCCGCTCGTTGTCCTGACGGCGGAGAAGGAAGCCGCAGGCGGGTGGATGGCAGCGCAGGACGAACTCGCTGCACTCTCCACGAACGCTGCTCACCGCATCGTTTCCGATGCGACGCACGCCATGCTCACCGAGAACAAGGCGATGGCCGGTCGATCGGGTCAGGCCATCCGCGATGTCGTCACTTCGGTCCGCACGGGTGACGCGGTCGCCGGGTAGCGCGTCGCTATTCACCGTCAACGCCTATCGAGGACGAGGCCCAGGCGTGCGGCGAGAGCCGTCGCCTGGGCCTCGTCGTTGATGCTTCCGGCATCGTCGACCAACGAACGTTGACGTGCCCGCTCGTGGAGCGCCCGGGCGAGAAAGGTTCGGGCGCCCACCGAACGCAACGTGACGATCGTTTGATCGAGCAGCTTCGTCGCCGAGGGTACGTCACCGGCTGTGCGGAGGGCGAGCGAACGGAAGTGGTCGATGGGGCCGAGCACCGCACCGCCGAGACCGCCGAGCACCCAGCGGCCGGCGAAGGGTTCCAGCGAGGCCGCGATAGCCCGTGCACGTTCGGCGTTGCCGACGCGGGCGTTGGACTCCGCAGCGAGCGCCATCGCCACCATCCACATCGAGTCCTGTGGGAGCGTCGGTGACCCATCGATGAAGAGCTCGCTCAACGCAGCGTCGGCCCCTGCGAGGTCACCCGATTCGGTGAGAGCCACAGCGCGGCCCGCGGTCCACACCCTCGCCTCGGGGAAACGCTGTTCGGTATCGAGCACCAGAGGCAACATGCTCGCCAATCGTCCCCGGTACAACGCGTCGAGGAACACCTGCGCGCCGAAGGCCAGTTCGCCGTTCACGC
>JANPDB010000125.1:0-5502 GCA_031431255.1 Acidimicrobiia bacterium
CACGACGCAACGGTCATGGCTGGCGGAGCACCCGCCGCCCGCCGGCGCGTCATCTCCCGTGCCGACTCGGGATGGACTTCGCTGATCGATCGTCACCGGTTCCTCATGACGCGTTCACATCTCCGTCAGACCATGGGCCCATGGCCGATGAACTCCGCTCGCGCATCGCTCACCTTTCTCGCCGGGCCGGCTTCGGCTCGACTCCGGCAGCTTTGGATGCTGCTGTTGCGATCGGCTACGACGCCGCGGTCGACTCTCTTCTCGATGTCGGAGCTCCGGACCCCGGGGCAGCGACGACGCCGCCGCCGGCGACGCTCACACTGATCGCACCGCTACCGCGCGCATCGGGCGAGGAGAAGAAGGCCCGTAACCAGCTCAAGCGGGCGCAGAACGAGGCGCTTGCCCGTTGGTGGCTCGATCGGATGACCGCGACCGAGCGTCCGCTCATCGAGAAGATGACGCTGTTCTGGCATGGGCACTTTGCCACAGCCGTGGAGAAGGTCGATGAGGCCGCCTTCATGCTTGCCCAGAATCAGCTCTTCCGCTCAGGTGGCCTCGGAGGATTCACGCCGCTCGCACAGGCGGTGGGGAAGGACCCAGCGATGCTTGTCTGGCTCGATGCGAACGACAACAAGAAGGGGAGTCCGAACGAGAACTTCGCTCGGGAGTTGATGGAGCTCTTCACGATCGGCATCGGGTCCTATTCCGACGCCGACGTCCGCGAAGCAGCCCGGGCGTTCACCGGGACGCGAGTCGATCGACGATCGGGAACCGTCTCGGTGCTTCCCCGGCAGGTCGACGGTACGCCGAAGACGATCCTCGGCGAGACCCGAGCTTTCGGCTTCGACGACACCGTCTCGTTTCTCGCCGATCGCCCCGAGACAGCGGCCTTCGTCAGCTCGAAGCTCTGGAGCCGCTTCGCGTATCCCGTAGCCGTCAACGACCCCGTGGTGGCCGACCTCGCCACCGTGTTCCGGGCCCAGGGGACGATCGCCGGCCTGATGAGGGCCCTCCTCCGCCATCCCCAGTTCGTCAGCACGACAGCACGCCAGGGACTTGTGAAACAGCCCATCGAATGGGTGGTCGGGTCGATCCGCGCCGTTGGTATGCGCGCGAACCAGTTCGACGTTCTCGGTCCCAACCTCTTGGTGACGTTGCGAGATCTCAACCAGGTGCCGTTCAACCCGCCGAGCGTGGGTGGGTGGCCACAGAACGGCTACTGGCTCTCAACGGCGACGGCTCTGGCGCGCTTGCGCTTTGCCAACGGACTCGCCTCCCGCGCCGATCTCACGTGGTTGAGCGGAGCCGGTGCAACCGCCCGTCCCGACATCATCGCCCGTCAACTCGGCATCGATGGCTGGACGCAAGCGACACGTGGAGGGCTGATCAAAGCGTCCAATCCGCGGACCCAGCTTGTCGTGGCCCTCACCAGCCCGGAATACGTGCTCGCCTGATGTCGCCCCGTCGAACCCCTCGCCAACCGCTTTCCCTCTTGAAGGAATCGATCCCGATGACCCGGACGAAGTTCACGTCAGCACGCGGAACGGTGCCGAACCCAACCGACCAACGCCACGAAGATGAAGCGGTGGACGATGCGATTCCGATCACGCTTCCCGACGGGCGGACCCTCAGCCGTCGCGAGGTGCTCGGTGGGATCGGAGCGACCGCGGCGGCGCTTGCCCTCCCGTCACTCGCCAGCCGTCCAGCGGCTGCCATCTCCTCTCCCGCAGCCGGCGGCGGTGTCTCCAGACGCCCAGGGCAGGGCGTGCTGGTGCTCGTCACGGCGTACGGAGGCAACGATGGTCTGAACACCATCGTCCCGACCCAGGATTCGATCTACACCTCCGTTCGCGGCCAGGCCGGCATCGCCGCGGACAAGACGCTGCGGATCGATGACCGCTTCGGGTTCCACCCGTCCCTGGTCGGCATCAAGGCGCTCTTCGACGCCGGAAAGGCCGGCATCGTCGCCGGGGTCGGCTATCCGACGCCGAACCGTAGCCACTTCAGGTCGATGGACATCTGGCAGTCCGGGGTGCCGGACCGCGTCGAACTGACCGGCTGGCTCGGTCGATGGCATGACGGAACGGGTGCGGATCCGCTGCGGATGCTCTCGATCGGACCGTCCGTTCCACGCGCCCTCATCGGGAGTCAGAGCAGCGCCTCGGCCATCCCGAACGGAACCTTCACGCTTCCCGGCGGTGCACCGCTGCTCAACGCCTACACGGAGGCCGTCCGAACTCCGGGCTCCGAGCTCGGCGCTTGGGGTGGGCGCATTGCCGCGACCGGCGCCGACCTCCTTCGGGTCGTGTCCCGATTGCGGCCCATCCTCACGGCAGGCTCACAGGGATCGGCCGACGTCAGCCTCGAAGGTGCGATCGGGGACGCAGCGGGTTACTCGGCGTTCGACCGCCAACTGTCAGAAGTGTCGACGCTTCTTCGGGCCGGCCTGCCGACGAGGGTGTACTCCGTCTCGCTCGGCGGATTCGACACGCATGCCAACGAAGCCGGGACGCACGGTGCTCTTCTCAGCGTGCTCGACCGCGGCATCACCCGATTCGTCGCCGGACTCGCCGACAGCCCGCTGGCGAAGGACGTCGTGGTGGTCGTGTACTCCGAGTTCGGCCGCCGCGTGGCCCCCAATCTGTCGCTCGGAACCGATCATGGCACCGCCGGCCCCGTGCTGGTCCTCGGTCATGGCGTGCGGGGGGGGATGCACAGCGACTATCCGAGCCTGACCGATCTGGTCGACGGGGATTTGAAGGTCACGACGGACTTCCGCCGGGTCTACTCGACCGTGCTCGAGCAGGTGCTCGGCGCTGATCCTGCAGGAGTCCTCGGTCGTCGTTTCGACCCGCTCGGCTTTCTCTGACGATCTCCGTCGGCGAGTCGCCGCGTGGTGCGCTCGGCTTCCTGTGAGTAGGCCGTCGTGCACCGCTATCGTCGCGGTCGTGATGGGTGACGGAGCTTCGGCCATGGACACGGATCGAGCGGTGTCCCTCGAATTCGACGAACCAATCCCGTCGACGATGCTCACCGCCCGGGGTGAACCGTGGCTCGGATCCCGAGAACAAGCGCTTTGGCGGGGCCAGTTCCGTCTCTCCACGCAACTGCTCATTCGGCTCGATACCGCCCTGTCGAGCTCGACCGGATTGACGATTGCGGAATTCGCTGTGCTCCTGTCGATCGCCGAAGGCTCACTCGAAGGCGTGCGGATGTCGACGATCGCCGATTTCGTGGTGATCTCCCGTAGCCGGCTGACGCACTGCGTCGACCGGCTCGAAGCTCGGGGACTGGTCGAACGGATCAAGGCGGAGGACGATCGGCGCGGATTCCTCTGCACGCTTTGCGAGGAGGGCCGTCAGCTTCTCGCGGAGGCAATGCCAGTGCACGTCCGTGGCGTCCGGCAGTACTTCACCGATCTCATCACCGATGATGGCGAACTCGAGGTGATCGAGCGGTTCATTGGACGCGTCCTTCACGCGCTCGAACCGCCAGATGGGGAGCCCCCGCCGGATGGCCACATCACGATCGACGACGTTGCGTCTCGCGACTGACCTCCGGCGACTCGATCAGTGGCAAACCCGGCCACCCGTTCTCGTAGGCTGTCCCCTCGTCGGTCCACGTAGCTCAGGGGATAGAGCAACCGCCTCCTAAGCGGTAGGTCGCAGGTTCAATTCCTGCCGTGGACGCGCAGGTGGGCGAGGAATCGTCGCCCCGCGGTGATCCCACTGGACAAGGGCGTGGCGGATGAGGAGATCAGAGGCGACCGCAGTTCTCGGCTTGGTCGGGGAGTGGGGCCCGAGCGATGTGAAGCGTCAGTATCGGAGGCTCGCCGCAGTGGCGCACCCCGATGTGGGCGGCGAAGCCGATGCATTCCGCCGGGTGCGGGAGGCGTATGACGTGCTGGAGGGCAGGTCGTCCTCCGATGCCGGCATGGAGAACGACACGTCCTCCTGGGATGTCGGCGGCCGCGGTGGCGACTTTCGGATGGCCACCGGGGCCATGACGTACCTTGCCGTCGAACCCGATCTCCTCGACCACCTCGCCGACATCTGTTCGTCGTGGGAGGGTCGGATCACCGACCTCCGGAGATCAGCTGTTCGCCAACTGGGCTGGCTCGTTGTCGGCGTCGTGCCGATCGGTGCGGTCGTCTCCGCCGCGAAGGCTCAGCGGTACGCGTCCACTGGACGGCGATTCCTGGTGGCCCTGCAGACCGTGAAGCACGGGGACGGACTGCGCGCGGCGTCTGCGTGGGAGGAGCTCGGACGAACGTACGTCGCACTGCTCGGGCTGCTCGATCTCGAGCGTGCCGCAGTCTCTGTCGACCTCGCCACCTACAGCACCTTCCTCTCCCGCCTCGAGGCCGCCATGTCCGCGGAGGACGGAACCGCCGTCGGCCAGCTCATGACCGAGGCGACCCGCTTCGGAAGGATCCACGACCTGCGAAACTTCGTCGGGGTGACAACGACGCCCACGAAATCAGCGACGCAACGCTTCGCCTACTCCATGGGACGACGAGTCGGATCTCTGCGGAAGTGAGCGAGGAGACGGGTTCGTCGCGATCAGGCCGGGTAGGTTCGTTCGGCACGAGCCGAGCCGTCTTTCGGGTTGGCATGCGATCTGCGGAGGAATGATGAAGGGTCAGCGTCGCCGTGTTCTCGGACCGGTGTTGGTGCTCGCCGCAGTTTTCGTCGGGGCATGCACGGAAGAGGCTCGCACCGATCTCGCCAAGTCGGCCTTCGTCAAGACCGTGAACCTGAAGTGCAAGCTCTCCAAGTCCGAGGCCAAGCTGGCGTGGAACCTCGCCGGTGAGCTCGGAGTCGACGCCCAGGCCCGAGAAGCGATGAGCTCGGCACGCCGTGCCACCGATCGGCTTGTCGCCGAGGTCGAGAGCGTCGGTGGACCCCCGGACGTCGCCGATCAGCTCAAGGGTGCGCTGAGGTCCTCGCAGCGCATCGTTGCCGACGTGAGCAAGGGATCGATCTCCGCGTCCGAGGGGAGGGCACAGCTTGCGTCGCTCCGCGAGAAGGCGCGCTCGGAAGGCTTCGGTGAATGCGTCGCTCTCTGAGAGGTCAAGAGACGGTGTTCTTCTCGTAGATCAGACGAAGTCCGTGAAGTGTGACCCACGGGTCGTTGTGATCCACCGTCCGGCAGAAGGGCGCGATGACGGCTCCCAGCCCGCCGGTCGAAACGACAGTCGCGCTCTCGCCGAGCTCATCTTCGATCCGCCCGCACATCCCGTCGATCATCGACGAGTAGCCGTAGAGCGCCCCTGACTGCAGGGACTCTGCTGTTGACTTTCCGATGACCCCACGCGGTTCGACGAGCTCGACTCGACGCAGTGCAGCAGCGCGTTGGAAGAGTGCTTCGAGCGAGATCTCGACCCCGGGGACGATCGCTCCGCCGAGGTACTGCCCCTTGGCCGAGATCACGTCGAAGGTCGTTGCGGTGCCGAAGTCGACCACGATCGCCGGGGAACCGGAGCGATCGAGCGCGCCGACG
>JANPDB010000126.1:0-7469 GCA_031431255.1 Acidimicrobiia bacterium
CAACGAAGATCAGTACGCATATGTTCGTTTGGCGAAATCGGTCCTCCGGACCGACAACGTCGATGCACAGCTCGGCGACGGGCTTCCTGCGGATGCGTGGCTCGGTTTCCCGCGGGCCACGATCGACGACCTCGGTGCGGCCGGCGCGATCGTGTTGCTCGGTCCGGATCTCAAAGAGGAGCTCCCGGTTCTCTTCCTCCGCCTGCGAGATGCGGCAACTGCCAAGCGAGTTCCGGTTGTCGAGTTCGCCACCGCGCCGACTGGTTCCACTCCGTACGCGGCATCGTCGGTCCGGTACCGACCGGGCGAGGTTGCGGTGGCGGCCAAGGCCGTCGTCGCCGCCGCTGGGGGCAACCCGGCCGAGCGCCAGATCGGAGGTGCCGAGAGCGAAGTGATCAATGCCGCCGGCGCCGTGCTGGCCAAGGCGATGGCGGCAGGAAAGAAGATCGTCGTCGTCCTCGGTCGTGGCTCCATGGCCGAGCAGAGCGCTTCTTTCGTCGAGGCCGCTCTTTCGCTGCGTGACGCGTCTTCCGGCACCGTGGTCCTTCCGGCGATGCGTCGGGCGAACCTGCACGGAGCGCTCGACATGGGTATGGCGCCGGGGCTGCTTCCCGGCCGGGTGACCCAGGCGGAGGGCACTGCGTGGTACGCCGCTCGCTGGGGAAGTACCCCGACGTCGGTCGGTCTCGACACCATGGGCATGCTCGCCGCTGCGGCCGCGGGAACCATCAAGGCCCTCGTCCTTCTCGGTGCCGACCCGCTCGCCGATTGCCCGGATCGTGCGCTCGCCGAAGCGGCGCTGTCGAAGGTCGAGTTCCTCGTCGCCGTCGACACGCTTCCGAACGCGTCCAACGCCCGCGCCGATGTGATCCTCCCCGCCGCCGGCTTTGCCGAGAAGTCGGGAACCACCACGAACCTCGAGGGCCGCATCACTTCGTTGAGCTCCAAGGTCACCACCGTGGGTACGGCGAGGCCCGATTGGATGATCGCGTCGGAGCTCGCCCTAATTCTTGGCGTCGACTTCGGCTACGAACTCGTCGGTGACATCACCGCCGACATCGCCGCGGTGGTGCCGACGCACGCCGGTGCCACGCCCGATGCCCTCGGCCGCTCCGCCAATGCCGACGGCATCCTCGTGCCGATTCCCGAGGTTGCCGCCGAGTCACTGCCGGTTGGGTCGGCCGACGACGCCGAAGCATCCGACGAACCTGTGGTCCCCACCCTCGCCGTTCCCCGACCGATTCGCGTCCGATCGACCGAAGGCGTGGTCCCGGTGCCCGACTCGTATTCGCTGCGCCTCGTCACCTCGCGGGTGCTCTACGACCTCGGTTCGATCGTGCAGTCCAGCCCGTCCCTCGCCAAGCTCGCTCGCCCCGCCACCGTGCGATTGCACTCCGGCGAGATCGAGCGCCACGCGATGCACCCGGGCGATCTCGTCCGGGTGGTGTCGCAGCACGGGGAGCTGACCCTGCCGATGGAGGCCGATGACCACCTCCCCCGGGGTGTCGCGTTCATTGCCTGGAACACCGCCGCCTCGGGCGCGAACATGTTGATCAACGACGCCGAGCTGGCCGCCGACGGCACCACGAAGGTCCGTCTCGAGAGCGGGAGGAACGCATGAGCATGCCCACAGCGCTCGGTGGCGTGCTCGCCGCCGAGATCGGCGATCCGCTGCTCTCCGAGGGCAAGTATCTCCTCGGGATGCCCCTGGTGATCATCGTCCTCAAGGCGATCCTCGCGTTTCTGATCTGCCTGCTGAGCGTGCTCTTCATGGTCTGGGCCGAGCGCAAGGTCATCTCCGACATGCAGGACCGGATCGGTCCGAACCGGGCCGGCCCCTGGGGTCTCCTCCAGACGCTCGCCGACGGCACCAAGCTCTTCTTCAAAGAGGCGCTGTTCCCGGACCGTGCGGACAAGATGGTCTTCCGGCTGGCTCCCTACCTCAGCGCGGTGCCGGCCTTCCTGACCTTTGCCGTGATCCCGCTCGGCGGCACCGCCAAGATCTTCGGACACGACACGATCCTGCAGCTCGCCGATCCGCCGATGGGCGTGCTGTTCTCCCTTGCGATCTCGTCCATCGCGGTCTACGGGATCATGCTCGCCGGGTGGTCGTCGGGTTCGAAGTACCCCCTGATGGGCTCGGTTCGCGCCAGTGCCCAGATGATCAGCTACGAAGCGGCGATGGGCCTGTCGCTTGCCGCCGTGGTTCTCGGCGCCGGGTCGCTCTCCACGCAGTCGATCGTTGCCGCCCAGGTCGGCTGGAACTGGAATCTCTGGCAGCTCATCTTCGTTCCTGCGGTGGTGTTCGCTATTGCCGGCACCGCAGAACTCAACCGTCCGCCGTTCGACCTCGTCGAAGCAGAGTCGGAACTCGTGGGTGGCTTCCACACCGAGTACTCCTCGGCGCGTTTCGCCATGTTCTACCTCGCCGAGTTCATGAACACGATCACGATGTCGGCATTGATCACCACGCTGTTCCTCGGTGGACCGACGATGCCGTTCAACCTGGCGAAGGCCCTCCGTCTCGATGACGTGACCTTCATCGGCGCAGTGATCGGGGAGTCGAGCCCGCTGTGGCTGCTGCTCAAGGTGATGGGCCTCTGCTTCACCTACATCTGGATCCGAGGAACGCTGCCACGGTTCCGCTACGACCAGCTGATGGATCTTGGCTGGAAGAAGCTGATACCCGCTTCGCTGCTGTGGCTGTTGATCCTCGCCGCTCGTGAGGCTGGTGAAACCCGGGCCGAGAAGTTCCGCAACGTCCTGATTGCGTTCATCGTGGCCACGGCTGTGGCCGGTCTACTGTTTGCGGCCATGCGTGTTGGTCGCCGGACGAGCGAAGAAGAGTTTGCCGCCGCCACGTCACATTCCGACGGTCGCCGTCCGGGGAGGTTCTGACCGTGGGATACCTCGATGGCTTCAAGGTCACCTTCGCCGAGATGTTCCGGGAACGGCTCACCGAGGCCTACCCCGACACCATCCGCCCGAAGCCGGAGCGCTTTCACGGACGCCACGTCCTGAACCGCTACGAAGACGGCATGGAGAAGTGCATCGGCTGCGAGCTCTGCGCCGGCGTCTGCCCGGCAAAGTGCATCTACGTGCGCGGGGCCGACAACGATCCGATGGACCCGACGTCGCCGGGGGAGCGCTACGGCTTCGTCTACGAGATCAACTATCTGCGCTGCATCCACTGCGACCTCTGCGTCGAGGCGTGCCCGACCGAAGCGATCACCGAATCGAAGATCTTCGAGTTCGCGTTCACCAACCGGCGCGATGCGATCTACACCAAGGACGAGCTCGTCGTCGGCACCGACGGTCGTCCGAAGGTGCAGCCGTGGGAGGACGCCAGAGGCGCGGAGTCGCCGATCTCGGGCTGGATGCGCGCCACGTCGCCGGGTGGAGATGCTTCGTACCGCGGCAAGCCCCTGTGGTCCGGTGACCTCGGTGCCGGAACCCAAGCCGCCGAACCGGGCCAGGAGGTCGAGGATGCCGAGCGGGCTGCCCGGCTCAGCCAGCAGGCCGCGGCCGTGAAGGCGGACGCACCGTCGAACGGTGGGCATCACTAAACATGGTTGATTGGATCGTCTTTGTTGCCGGAACGCTGATCGCCCTGAGCGGAGCGATCGGTGTCGTCACTCTGCCCAACCCGGTGCATGCCGCGCTCTCGCTGGTGCTCACGCTCTTCGGGGTCGCCGTGCTGTTCGTGGCGCAGGCCGCCCACTTCCTCGCCGTCGTCCAAGTCATCGTCTACGCCGGCGCGGTCGTAGTGCTGTTCCTGTTCGTGATCATGCTGCTCGGCGTGGATCGCGACGAGGCCAACATCGGAGTTGAACCTTTGCGGGCGCAGAAGCCGGCGGCGGCGGTGATCGGTGTCGCGGCAGTCGGCCTTCTCCTGGCGCTCTCGCGGGTCAACTTCACGACCGGCGCACCGTCCACAGCTGGTGCCGCCGATGGGCCGGGTACCAATGTCGAGAAGATCGCCGATTCGGTGTTCACCCGTTACGTCTACGCGTTCGAGATCACCTCGGTGCTTCTGGTGATCGCCGTCGTCGGTGCCGTGCTCCTGGCCCGCAAGCCCAAACCGCTCACCGATGAGGTGGCGGCATGACCCAGGCCCAGGGAGCGGTGCTCGTCGACAAAGCCAGTTCCGGACCGGGGGGACAGTGGTTCCTCGCCGTGGCGGCAGTGCTCTTCACGATCGGCATGGTCGGCCTGCTGCTGCGTCGCAACGTGATTGTGATGTTCATGTGCGTGGAGCTCATGCTCAACGCGGTGAACCTCACCTTCGTCACCTTCGCGAAGATGCTCAACGACATCGGCGGGCAGGTCGTCGTGTTCTTCATCATGGTCGTGGCGGCCGCCGAAGTGGTCGTCGGCCTCGGCATCATCGTGTCCATCTTCCGCCGTCGAAAGATCGGCACCACGGCGGACAACGCCGTGCTTCTGAAGGGCTGACGACCAAGTGCTCTCTCTCGTCTGGCTCATCCCGGCTCTGCCGCTCTTCGGTGCGGCGGTTCTTCTGCTGTTCGGCAAACGTATTGGCGAGCCTCTCGCTGGTTGGTTCGGAACGGCGATGGTGGCCGGTTCGTTCCTGATCTCGTTGGGCGTGTTCGCTGATCTGGCGTCGAAGAGCGCCGAGGAGCGGGCGTACACCAAGGTCCTCTGGTCGTGGCTCCCTTCGCTCGGCGTCGATGTGGCGCTGCTCGCCAACCCGCTCTCGATGACGATGGTTCTCTTCGTCACCGGCATCGCTGCGCTGATCCACGTGTTCGCCATCGGCTACATGCACGGCGATCCGAGGTTCTCCCGGTTCTTCACCTACCTCAACCTGTTCGTCTTCTCGATGTTGATGCTCATCATGGGTGACAACTTCGTGCTGATGTTCCTCGGCTGGGAGGGGGTGGGCACCTGTTCGTACCTCCTCATCAGCTTCTGGTTCGAGCGCCCGTCGGCGGCCACCGCCGGCAAGAAGGCCTTCGTCGTCAACCGGGTGGGCGACTTCGGGCTGATGATCGCGATGTTCCTGATTTTCAACGAGACCGGTTCGCTCCAGTACCACGCCGTGTTCCGATCGATCGAGGAGAACGGCATCGCCTCGTCCACGGCAACGGCGATCTGCCTGCTGTTGTTCCTCGGGGCCTGCGGCAAGTCGGCCCAGCTTCCGCTCTACGTGTGGCTTCCCGACGCGATGGAGGGACCGACGCCGGTGTCGGCCCTGATCCACGCCGCCACCATGGTCACAGCTGGTGTGTACCTGATGGTTCGAGTGCATCCGCTGCTCGAACTGGCGCCGGGGGTGATGACGACCATCGCGTGGGTCGGTGCGCTCACCGCACTGTTCGCGGCCACGATCGCCACGGCGCAGGACGACATCAAACGCGTCCTTGCGTATTCGACGATCAGTCAGTTGGGCTACATGTTCCTGGCCGTAGGAGTGGGCGGCAACGTCGCGGCCATCTTCCACATGGTCACGCATGCGTTTTTCAAAGCGCTGATGTTCCTCGCTGCGGGATCGGTGATCCACGGCATGCACGGTGTCGTGGTCGACGAGCAGAACATGAAGTGGATGGGCAACATCAAGAAATGGATGCCGATCACCACAGGCACGTTCCTGATGGGCTGGCTGGCCATCTCCGGGTTCCCGCCGTTCTCCGGCTTCTGGTCGAAGGACGAAATTCTCCTCGATGCGTACAAGGAGAACAAGGCGCTGTGGATCATCGGGCTGGTCACAGCGCTGCTTACCGCGTACTACATGACCCGCCAGATCATCCTCGTGTTCTTCGGTCGGGAACGGTTCGGGACCGACGCGCACGGTGATGCGCATGGACACGGGCACACGCCGCACGAGTCTCCTGTGCTGATGCTGTTCCCGCTCGGTGTGCTCGCCGTGCTCGCCGTTGTCGGCGGCGTGATCAACCAGCCCTTTGGCGGGAAGAACCTGGCCATGAGGCTCGAGCACTGGCTCGACGAATCCTTCATCCCCGGAACCGAGATCCACGCCTTCGTGAGTGCTCATGGTTCGGTGGGCAGCGGCACGAAGCTCACCCTTGCGGTGATCGCAACCCTGTGCGGTCTCGCCGGCATCGCGCTCGGCGCTTCGCAGTGGCTCACTCGAACGAGTCCCGAATCGCAAGCTGCGCTCGAGCTCCCACTTCTCAAGCGCGCATACGGTGTCGACGCGATCTACTCGAAGATCTTCGAAGTGCCCGGCCGCAAGCTCAGCGAGTTCCTGGCGTTCGTCGTTGATCGCCGAGGTATCGACGGAGTGGTGAACGGCATGGCGACGCTGGTGCGCGGTGGAGGAACCCAGTTGCGCAAGTTGCAGAACGGCTATGTGCGGACCTACGCACTCAGCATCGCCGGTGGGTTGGTTGCGCTCCTCGTGTGGGCCATTGTTCGGACGGGGTTCTGATGTTGTCGACGGTTCTTGCTGCGAGCGAGGGGTCCGCTGCGGTGGCGTTCCCGCTTCTCACGATGCTGGTCGTGTTCCCGCTGATCGGTGCCCTCGTGGTGATGTTCATCCCGAACACCCGGGTGAACGAGCTTGTGCTGCCGCTCGGTCTGCTGTTCAGCGGTGCCACCGCCGGTCTTGCCGGCTGGATGATGTTCGCCTTCGATAAGAAGGAGGCCGGCTTCCAATTCGTCTCCAAGCACGAGTGGATCTCGTCGTTCGGCTCGTCGTGGCATCTCGGTGTCGACGGCATCTCTCTGTGGCTCGTCGTGCTCACGGGGTTCCTGTTCCCGCTGGCATTGCTCGGCCCGGACGAGCGCCACAACCGCAAGGCGTACACCGCGTGGATCCTGCTGCTCGAAGCGGGCGTGATGGGCGTGTTCCTCTCGCTCGACCTCTTCCTGTTCTTCGTGATGTTCGAAGTGGTGCTGGTCCCGATGTACTTCCTCATCGGCGGGTGGGGACACGGCAACCGGTCCTACGCCGCCACCAAGTTCTTCTTGTACACCATGGTCGGATCCGGGCTCATGCTCGTCGCCATGGTGACGCTCGCATTTCTCGCCCGCAAGAACATCGGTGAGCTCACCTTCGACGTGACCAAGCTGGCCGAAGCGGGCCTCTCGCGAGACACGTCGCGGTGGCTGTTCCTCGCGTTCGCCGCGGCGTTCGCCATCAAGGTCCCCATCTTCCCGCTGCACACCTGGCTGCCCGATGCCCACACCGAAGCGCCGACCGCGGGCTCGGTGATCCTGGCCGGCGTGATGCTGAAGATGGGCACCTACGGACTGATCCGTTTCGGCATCTACCTGTTCCCCGAAGCGTCCACCTGGTTCGGCCCGGTCATGCTCACGCTCGGCGTGATCGGCATCCTCTACGGCGCGCTCACGGCAGCGGTGCAGAAGGACCTCAAGCGTCTGGTGGCGTACTCATCAGTCGCCCACCTCGGCTTCATCGTGCTCGGTACCTACGCGCTGACGAACCAGTCGCTGTCGGGCTCGGTGCTCCAGATGATCAACCA
>JANPDB010000127.1:0-5050 GCA_031431255.1 Acidimicrobiia bacterium
CGAATTCCTCGGATCGCTCGCCGGGCGCGGTCTCGCCGTCGAGGCCGTCGGGCAGGTCGCCCGCACCGGCGTCTCGACGGGGCGGGAGATCCTGGTCCGCCCGGACTGGACGCACGGTCTGCTCCTCATGTTTGACGACCACCTGTTGGAGGCCCGCGAACGGTTCGCCACCCTCTACAGCGAAGCCGCCGATCGCGGTGACGAGCAGTCGCTGCCATTCATCCTGTTCCATCTGGCGCGCGCCGAGCTGCTGTCCGGCCAATGGACGCAAGCCCTTCAGACGGCGAGAGAGTGCTCCGAGACGACCCGCTCTAGCGGCCAAGCGATGGAACATCCCTACGCCTGCGATATCGAAGCACTCGTCGAGGCCCACCTCGGCGCCGTCGATTCAGCCTTGACGAAAATCGCCGAGGGGCTCGAGCTGACCGACAGGTTCGCGGTCATTCCAGCGCGCCTGGAGATGATGGCGACACGCGGGTTCCTCGAGTTCTCCCTTGGCCGCAACGACGAAGCCGACCGCACGTTGACGGAGGTGGCTGCGGCCGCCGAGGACTCCGGACTGCTCGAGCCTGCGCTGTTCCGCTACCACGGGGATGCGATCGAGGCGAAGATCGCCCTAGGTCGTCTCGACGAGGCGGCAACGCTGGTCGATGGGGTCGAAAGGCTCGCCGCGACGCTGCAACGGCCGTGGTTGGCGCTGATCGCCGGGCGCGGCAGCGGCCTGGTGCTGGCGGCCCGCGGCCAGCTCGACGACGCATGCGACGTGCTCGCCGCGGCGCTCGCCGAGGATCGTGCCGGGCAACCGTTCGAGCGGGCGCGCACACTGCTGGCGTTCGGATCCGTACAGCGTCGGCACCGCCAGAAGCGTGGCGCCCGCGACGCGCTCGTCGCGGCCCACGACACGTTCGCCGGACTCGGGGCGGTGTTGTGGGTCGACAAAGCCGCCGCCGAGCTGGCCCGCGTGGGTGGCCGACCGGCCACTTCCGGGCTGACGCCGACGGAGCTCCAGGTTGCCGAGCTGATCGCCGCCGGACGCACCTACCGCGAGGTCGCGGCCGAGCTGTTCATCAGCCCGAAGACCGTCCAGTGGAACCTGTCGAAGGTCTACCGCAAGCTCGACATCCGATCGCGAGCCGAGCTCCCCGGCCGGTTGGAACCCCGGTGATCCGTCGTTAATCCCAGCCGACTGGCCGATTTCTATCGCCTCGACCGAGGCTCATAGTCGAGGGCGTCAACCATGGAGAAGGAGCCCCGAACATGTCTGTCTCGACCACCGAGCGCCCGGCCACTCATCAAACGAACCCTGCGAAACGCGCCGGACCTGCCGATCTCATCCGCACGATCGGCGGTGTCCATCTACCCGCCGCCGGGCCGTGGGAGATCGGCAGCGGGCAACGCCTCGGCCTCGCCGCCGACGGCCTGCGCACGCGGGAACTCTCCGCCCGAGTGCTCTGTGGGACGCTGATGGTCGCCGACGACCTGCTGGGCTCGTCGCTCGACTTCACCATGCTCGTGCCCGACACGGCGGATTGTGTTCTCTTCTCCACTCGGGTAATCGGGCTCCTGTCTCTCGACTCGTGGCGGGCCGATGGCATGACGACAACCGCCAGCGGCTCCCGCCCGGCGTCATTGCAGCTCCGCTACAACGGCGTTTTCCACCAGCGGGGACGGCCGCCGTCGCTCTGGCTCACCATTCAGGCCACCGTCGACGTGCCCGAGCTGGGCGTCGCCGTCGGGCACCGGCGGGCCGGGCGGTTGAAGATGGCCGCCGAGCTGAACCTCAACCCGGGTAGTGCTAGCGCCCGGTGAACCGCGGTGGACGCGACTACGCCACACCGCGATTTTGTGAAGGGGATTCACCACCGAGCAACCCGATTAGACGCTGAGAGTGGACGCACCAGTCCTCCCTCGCCAGAAGTGTGATGTCACGGAAGGCGTCAGTTGCTGCGGCCGCCTGGGCAGACCCGCTCGGTGCGCCTAGGCGTGGGGCTGTCTCCGCCGAGGTCGCGTGCGGCCGTCGACCCGAACGACGCCTCGAGCCGGGCATCGACCACGACCCATGTGCCCCAGAACGTGCAGCCGCTGGTCGCGTGGCCGAAGTGCCGGTGGGGGCGGGCGATATCGCACTGCCGTAACCCGTGGTCGAGGGCCGAGCGTCCACTGGACTCCGGCCCGATTGCTGCGGGTGCAGGCCGCCAACAGCAGGTCGAGTCGATGGGTTGCCGTTTGTGGCATCTCAATGCCACACTTATGCCATGGCCCGATCACGAGTGAGTACAACCGTTGACGAGAACCTCCTGTCCGAGGCCAGGACAGCGAACCCGCAGCACAACGATGCGGCCCTTTTCGACGCTGCACTTGCAGCACTCCTCGCTCGCTCCCGTGCAGCCGCGATCGACGACGGCTACCGTGCCTACGACGACCATCCCATCGATGAACCCGATGAGTGGGGCGATCTCAAGTCGTTCAGGTCCGCCGCGGCCGCCACGTGAGCACCCTGCCGTTACGGGGCGAACTCTGGTGGTGCGAACCTCCCGAAATCGGGCGGCGACCCGTCGTTGTCCTGTCGCGTGACGCGGCGATTCCTCGACTAGGTCGAGCTGTGATCGCCCCGTGCACGACCACCATCCGCGGCCTGGCGAGTGAAGTCATCCTCGAGCCAGGCGATGATCCGGTGCGTCGCCGAACCGCCGTCAATCTCGATTCGATCGAGAGCGTGTCTGTAGGTGTGCTTACCGATCGAATCGGTCGTCTGAGCGACGCCCGAATGAGCGAGATCTGTTCGGCTCTCGCAGTTGCCATGGACTGCCGCTAACCGACGGAGTCCGACTGCGAACCCTCAGACTCGGCCGCCCGTCCCCGCAACCGACCCATATCGGCCCTTCAGCGTGCGCCGATCCTCGGCGGTGCCGAGGTGGGTGAAGGCACGCGCTGCACAAAAGACGCGCAGCTTCGCACTCGCCTCAGCGCGCCGTCCACAACTGGGAGACCCAGACCACGCCCTCCCCGCTGACGCGGACGTTCGCCCGCGGCATGCCGTACGCCGCCTGCCCCGCGCCTAAGGACAAGTCCGTGTCGGCCGACTCAGCGCGAATCGTTCCCTCGGTGGCGAGCAGAAGCGTCGGCCCGTCGGAAACGGGCGCGTTCACTGCAGGACCGGTGACCGCGATCCTTGCCAGGCCGACCTCCGGTGACGGGGAACGGTAGAACTCGACCCCGGGGTGCGCAGGGTCCACCGCCACAACCGTCATCGGCCAGGGTCCGGTGACGGGGACGAGCGTCTTCACCAGTTCGGGCACATCGACGTGTTTGGGCGTGAGCCCGCCCCGCAGCACGTTGTCCGAGCTGGCCATCACCTCGACGCCGAGACCGCTGAGATAGGCGTGCAGATTCCCGGCTGGGAGGTAGAGGGCGTCCCCCGGTTCGAGTGAGATGGCGTTCAGCATCAGGGCGACCGCGACCCCGGCGTCATCGGGATAACGATCCGCGAGCTGTCCGACGACCGCCGCCACCGGCCAGGGCAGTGACGCCCGGGCGGCGGTGATGGCCGCGACGACGCGGTACTGCCCGGCCCGGTCGAGAGAAAGGAGGCCGCCCACAATGCACGGCAAGTCTTCGCGACGGCGCAACTGCTCGGCGAACGGAAGGAGCGGCCCACCGACCGTTCGCAGCAGCTCCTGGCTCTCCGCAAGATCACGAAAACCGCACAGCACCTCCATGGCGGTAAGTGCGCATATCATCTCCGGCTTCGCCCGGTCATCACGATACGAACGGTGCGGAGCGGAGCGGTCGATACCGAGGGCGTCCTCCCGTGCGAATCCTGCTTTGGCCTGGGCCGTCGAGGGGTGCGCCTGGAGCGAGAGGGGTTCGCCGATGCCGAGGATCTTGAGGAGCATCGGCAGCCTCGGTCCGTAGTCGGCGACGACCGCCTCCCCAAGCCAGCCGAGCGGATCCGACCCGATCACCTCCGGTAGCGGGAGCCAGTGGCCATCCACGTGAACGGAGGACGGCAGCGACGGATGATCGCCGACCCACAGCTCGGCCATGGGCTCACCCGTGACGGGCCAACCGAACTGGCGCGCCATGAGCGTCGGCGACCCCCAGGCGTAGCGCTGCACCCCGCAACGCAGGCTCAAGACCGTCATGACGGAGTTCGTCGGCCGATTCGCGGGTCGCCCTTGAGTTCCGTGAGCACGTAGGTGGTGCGGAGAAGATCCCAACGGATCTTCACGAGGATCAGGTCATCGCCCGTGTACCAGACGTGCTCGTCGGGATGTCCGTCGTCGAACACGTAGCGGTAGTGATGACACTTGAAGGTGCCGGCCGGAACCACGACGTCCTCCACGCCGAGCTCCTCGACGCCGTACGACATCGTCGACAGCATCGGTCCCGACGCGCCGTTCGGGAGCAGAGAGCTCATGAACGCGGTGTGGCCGACCGAGTCCGAGGGAACGCCCCGGGGTTGGTAGCCCCCCAGATGCCAGACATCACACGCCACGGGATGGGCGCCGAACGACCTTGCGTGCTCACCCTGATCGCCGGGGCGTCGTCCGATGCGTTGCGACACGCGTCCACCGTCGGCCATCAGCGTCTCGCACTCGGCCCTGTCGTCCGCGAAGTGGAACCAGCCCGACCCGGCGAACGCGCCGCGCACGCTGAGTCGGATCGATGCATCGAGCGGGCGCCAACCGTCGTCGACGGCGTACACTACGTGGCGCTCCACCTGCGAGTCGTCGATCTCGCAACGAGCGGTCAGTGTGCGGGAGCCGTCGGGAGACACCGACACCGATACCCACTCCCTCCCACGCTCAAACGGCACCGGCTCGTCACCCATCTCTCCGGGAAATCCGTCGTGCACGTAGGAGATGCGGGACCGGTACGTCCGCCACGGCACCGAGACAACAGGTGATCCACTCGGCACGGGAACGCTCATCGCCTCAAGACTCGCGCAAACGCCGAACCCCGGAGGATCAGAGCGGCTTGGCCACGGCGAGGAAGACGCTGATGACGAGCACGCCCCAGATCGCGAAGACCGGTGGATAGAGCGAAC
>JANPDB010000128.1:0-3002 GCA_031431255.1 Acidimicrobiia bacterium
GCCGCCTTCGAGAGCTCGGTGTACGTCTCGTTGTACGGCTCTTCGAGTCCTCACCAGGCGAGATCGTTCTGGGGGAAGCTTCTGCCGTTGGTTCGACGAGCCCCGATCTCCTGGCACCCGTTGCTGAGCGGCATGCCACCTGGAGGACAACCGGCGCAAGCTTCGACGAGCGGAAGCAGACGAGCGGCATCTGCTCGTCTGGATCGACCATGATCACTTCCAGCTGACCGCCGCGATGCGGCTTGGCATCCTGCCGGCGGACGAGCCGGTTTTGCCTGTGGAGGTCGATGTCATCTGGCTCGCGCCCGGTTACGACCCACCGGGCATTGTCTGGCGTTTCGACCGTGGTGGCGGATGGTCGGGGGTGCTCACATCGAGTTGAGGGCCGGTCCGGCCGTCGGCTGGCTCCACGTCGCCTCGATGGCCGCCCTGACACGTTCGTGATCGCCGGGCCAGAGGGACGCGTAGGTCTTCAGCGTGATCGATGGGGACTGGTGGCCCATCGCATCAGCGACAGCCTTGACGGAGCAGCCTGCTGAGATGAGCGATGAGGCGAATGCGTGGCGGAGCCAGTGGAAGCGCAGTGACCCTTCGACGATGCCCGCCCGCCGTTGCGCTCCCCGCCAGGCCCAGTTGAACTGGTTGTCCGACAGGTACTGAACGTCTCGGTGGAGGAGGACGCCGTCTCGTCCGGCGCCGAACTGGCGGACGTGTTCCGACAGTTGCTCGAGGACGGTCGATGGGACGGGCACTGATCTATTGCTGGCTGCCGTCTTGACGTCGCACAGCTCCATCACCGTTGATCGCCCATCGAGTTGACGTCGAACGTTGACGGTGCGACGGAGGAAGTCGATGTCCGAGACGAACAGGCCTTGCACCTCGCCTGCGCGCAAGCCGACCTGAGCGCCGAGGATGATGGCTGCACGGAACTCGGGTGCAGCCGCTGCGAGCAATGCGTGGACCTGGTCCGGTGTCGGCACGATGAGTTCGGTGGA
Source organism: Acidimicrobiia bacterium (assembly GCA_031431255.1). Lineage (GTDB taxonomy): Bacteria > Actinomycetota > Acidimicrobiia > Acidimicrobiales > JANYDT01 > JANLQX01. The sequence continues at coordinate 996 of JANPDB010000128.1, forward strand.
TGGGGGAGCGGGGAGGCGGACGCGATAAGTCGGGTCGACAGCGATCAGGCCCAAGCCGAGTGCCCGATAGTCCCGGTGGAAGTCACAGGGGGCTCTCCTTGGACGGACCGCTTGTTTCTGGACGCAGTGACGGAACGTTGACCAGCGCAGTCTGAGGTCATGCCGCAGGCGATTCTTGCGCGTCGCTCGTCGCCTGTTCGGTGAGCTGCTGGGCGGGCGAACTCCGTTGTCGGCTTTGGTACGTTGACGCGATGGATTCGTTGCGTGATCTGCTCGTGTCGGTGGCGGAGCGGTCGGCGGCGTATCGAGCTGGGGTGGCGGAGTGTCGGGTGTTCCCGCTCAATGCTGACCTCGATGCGCTGCGAGGATCTCTCGGTGAGCTCCGTGATGAGCCGCTGGACGCTGCGTCGGTGGTCGATTTGTTGGTCGACGCCGTCGAGCCGGCTCTGGTCGCTTCGACCGGACCTCGCTACTTCGGGTTCGTGATCGGAGGGGCCCTCGATGCGGCGACCGCCGCAGACATGTTGAGCATCGGGTGGGATCAGAATGCGTTCAACGCGTTCACATCGCCTGCGTCGGCCATTGTCGAAGAAGTCGTCGGTGTTTGGTTGAAGGACTTGCTGCAACTGCCGCCAGGTGCCTCGTTCGGGTTCGTGCCCGGGGGGCAGGTGGCGAACACTGTGTCGCTGGCTGCGGCGCGACACCATGTGCTCGCGGAGGTTGGCTATGACGTGGAAGAGCTCGGGCTCACCGGCAGCCCGGGGGTGCGGGTCGTAGCCAGCATTGAAAGGCACGTCACGATCGACCGATCGTTACGGTTCTTGGGTCTAGGTACGGCGAATCTCGAGCCGGTGTCCACGGATGACCAGGGCGCCATTCGAGTTGCCGACCTCCAGCGCGTACTCGCAATGCGGGCTCCCGGCCCCACGATCGTGTGCCTGCAGTCCGGCAACGTCAATTCCGGAGCCTGTGACGACCTCGCCACGGCTGCGGCCGTTGCGCACGACCATGGAGCCTGGGTGCATGTCGATGGAGCGTTCGGGCTCTGGGCCGCCGCCAATCCGGCAACTCGTCCGCTGATGAGCGGGATCGAGATGCTCGACTCGTGGGCGGTTGACGGTCACAAGTGGCTCAACGTTCCACATGACAGCGGCTACGTGTTCTGCGCACACCCAGTCGCCCACGCAGCGGCCATGGCTCACAGCGCCGCGTATCTGACCGGGCAGGGTCAAGGCGGGCTGCGATCGCCGGGAGATTTCGTGATGGAGTCGTCACGACGTGCCCGCGGGTTCGCGACGTGGGCGGCGCTTCGCGAGCTCGGAAGGAGCGGCGTCGCTGATCTTGTCGAACGCTGTTGCGCGCTGGCGCGCCGGTTCGCGCATCAACTCGGCTCGATCGAGGGTGTCATGGTGGTGAACGACGTGGTGCTCAACCAGGTGCTCGTCAGTTTCGGTGACGATCGTCGAACCGACCTAGTGGTCGAACAGGTACAGCGCTCGGGCGAGTGTTGGATGGGTGCCACCACATGGCACGGTCAGCGTCTCATGCGCATCTCGGTGTCCAACTCGAGCACGACCGAGGCCGATGTCGACCGCTCAGTCACCGCGATCCGAAACGCCCACCATGCGGTGACGACGCTCTCATAGTTCAAGTTCCACGGTGCCGAGCCGCCCGATAACTGCCACACAGAATCAAGCCCTACCGGTCGAACCACGCACTCGAGTTCGGCCCCAGTGCAGTGCTCGATACTTGCGTCGCCGCGGTGGCGTCAGACCCACTCGGGATCCGGCATTCTGATCAAGGCCGACCGTCACATAACGCTCGGGGATCACCCGTGTAACCGCGCCCCCGAAGTGCCGGTCGGGGACGCGCCAGATCTGTCCATAGCCGCCCGTCGATGTCCCCAGAATGAATCCGATAGGCAGCCCCCATTCGCCAGCGACTCAGTCCGCGATTAGTCCGCGATTAGTCCGCGATTAGTCCGCGATACGCCGAGAACTGGTGAAG
>JANPDB010000129.1:0-1842 GCA_031431255.1 Acidimicrobiia bacterium
GCGCTGCTGCACGAACTCGACGCCGCGTTGGCCTCGTCGACCGTCTAGTTGAGGCACTTCCGCCGACTAACTTCGAGCCGCAGTGATGGACGATCCGAACCCCGTCTTGGCGGCCTGGAAACGGGCCACCCTAAACGTCGGCCTCGACGAAACCTCGCTGGAAGTACCGGAGCAACTACCGACCGGCGATGTCTGGCGTGAGTTGCTGGCGTGGGCCGAAGGGCAGCGGGTGCTCGGCTTGCTCTGGCAGCTCGCGAACGAAGCCGGTTTCTCTGGCCCGATGCTCGACGATCTCTCGCCTCGGGCGAAGGCTTGGTCGTTCCGCACGCTTGCCGTCGAGGGGTCGATTCCCTCTGTTGTTGATTTGCTTGGTGAGGCATCGATCGACTGGCGGGTGTTGAAGGGTGTTGCCACGTCGCGTCTGGTGTACGGCGGGTTCGGCGTGCGGACCTTCGTCGACATCGACATCCTCGTGCGCCCGGCCGACCTCGATCGAACACTTCTGGCCTTGCGGCCGATCACCGCGCGCGGTGCCACTCCCCTGCACGGGCCATTTCGTTCGAGGGCGCTGCAGGAGCGGCAGGTCTCCGATGTTCGTGGCGTGGAGTTGGATGTCCATCAGGCGGTCGAGGGTTCGCTCGTCACGAGCCGGCTGCCGGTTGAGGCGTTCTTCGATCGGCCGCAGGAGCTGAAGGTCAGCGGACGTACTGTGTTCGCACCGAGCACCGAAGTGCTGTTTGTGCATGCGGTCATGCATTTCAGTAGCGCCGGCCGAAAGTTCTCAACTGTTCCCGACATTGCTCGCCTCATTCGCGGAATCGCGCCCGACGACCCCACGGTTCGTTCGATGCTGTTGACGCGTTCGTCGCGCCTGCTGTTCCATTGGGCGCTGCGTTCGGCTGGTGAGTGGACGCAGCTCCCCGATGCGTGGATACGGTTCCTCGCCGACAATGCACCGAATGCCATCGGCCGAACGGCGGTGAACTGGGTACAGCAGGCCCCGAGTCGGAGCAGCCTGGTCAATCTGTTCCTCGGTCGTCACAAGATCCGCCGCGGGATCGAGACGCTGTGGCCCACCGACGAGTTCCTGCAGTTCATGCAAACGGGACATCTTGGGCATTTGCGTCGCCTGGTGGTGAAGAGCTCAGACCTCTCGTCCTGAACCGTCCGTCGCCTTGGGCGCGTGCCCTTGGTGCGAGACCCCTATGCAAACTGACCCGCTTGCAGCGTATAGAGCTCGGCGTAGACGCCGCCGAGATCCATGAGCTCCGCGTGCGTGCCTTGTTCGACGATGAGCCCGTTGATGAGCACGATGATGTGATCGGCCCGGTGCACGGTGGCGAAGCGGTGCGAGATGAACAGCACCATCCGATTACGCCCGAGCTTGTGGAGGCGCTCGAAGAGGTCTTGTTCCGCCCGAGGGTCGAGCGCCGCGGCGGGTTCGTCCATCACCACCAGTGGAGCGTTGCGAAAGAAGGCACGGGCGATGGCCATCCTCTGCCACTGTCCGCCCGACAGATCGGTACCGCCGGCGAAGGCCGTGGAAAGTCGAGTGTCGAAACCCGATGGCAACGAGTTGATGAACGAGTCGGCGCCCGCCGCCTCCGCCGCTTCCGACACGGCGTCTCGGTCGCCCATGCGGCGGAGATCTCCGAACCCAATCGCTTCGGCGGCGGTGTGCTCGTAGCGAGTGAAATCCTGAAACACCGGAGCGACGAGCTGACGAACCGCGGCGGGGTCACATTGGGCGATGTCGACGTCGTCCCATCGAATCGTTCCCGACGTCGGTGGATCAACCCGCCGAGCATCTTCGCCAACGTGCTCTTGCCCGAACCGTTCGGC
>JANPDB010000130.1:0-3014 GCA_031431255.1 Acidimicrobiia bacterium
AGCCGGAATGTATGCGTGCAAAGCATCTGTCGATATGTTCGATCTGACGAAGGATGACTTCGTCGAGCAAATCCAGGACATCATCACGGTCGGCGAGTTCTACGACAAGGCCGCCGGCGGCCAGATCATCTTCACGTAGCAACCGAGGTCCCCCTCATGGCTCCGGATCCCTCGATCGTCGCGTGTCCGCACTGCGGCCGGAAGAACCGCGTGGGGAAATCCGCCCACGGCCGGCCGCGATGCGGCCAATGCCAGGGTGGCCTTCCGTGGGTCGTCGACGCCGACGACGCGACGTTTGCATCGGCCACGGACACGCGGCTGCTCACGCTCGTCGATCTTTGGGCTCCCTGGTGTGGGCCGTGCCGTCTCGTGGCGCCGGTCCTTGAACGACTCGCCGTCGAGTACGCCGGACGCCTGAAGGTGGTCAAGGTGAACGTCGACGACTGCCCCCAGCTGGCGTCGAAGTATCGGGCCAGCAGCATCCCGATGCTGCTGTTCCTCCACGCCGGCAACCTCCTCGACACGGTCGTCGGTGCCCAGCCCGATCATGTCCTCCGCAAGCGCATCGATCTCCTGCTGCCCAACCTCGAAACGACATCGACATGACCGAGACACTCGATGGCGGCGAAGCCGTCGCCCGAACCGCATACCGGCTCTCCGAGGTGATCCCCATCTACCCCATCACGCCGGCTTCGACCATGGCGGAATGGTGCGACCAATGGGCCTCCGAAGGTCGGCCCAACCTCTGGGGAGTCGTGCCCGACGTCGTTGAGATGCAGTCCGAGGCGGGCGCCGCCGGAACGCTTCACGGCGCGACCACCCGGGGGGCACTGGCCACCACGTTCACCGCGTCGCAGGGCCTGCTCCTGATGTTGCCCAACATGTTCAAGCTCGCCGGTGAGCTGACCCCGGCGGTGATCCACGTGGCCGCCCGGGCGGTGGCGACCCACGCGCTTTCCATCTTCGGCGACCACAGCGATGTGATGGCCGTGCGCTCGGCCGGCTGGGCCATGCTCTCGGCCGGTTCGGTGCAGGAAGCCGCCGACTTCGCCGCGGTGGCGCACGCGGCGACGCTGACCACCCGGGTGCCGTTCCTCCACTTCTTCGACGGTTTCCGAACCTCGCACGAGGTGGCCACCGTGGAGATCCCGTCGGATGACGATCTGCGCGCACTCCTCGACGAGGGTGCGATTGCCGCGCTGCGTTCACGCGGCCTCGACCCCGACCACCCGACTCTGCGGGGCAGCGCCCAGAACCCGGACGTCTTCTTCCAGGCGCGCGAAGCCATCAACCCGTTCATCGACGCCGTTCCAACGGCCGTGCAGACGGTCTTCGACGAGTTTGCCCAACGCACCGGCCGTCACTACGAGCTCGTCGGGTACACGGGTGCCGTCGACGCCGACCGGGTGATCGTGGTCATGGGCTCGGGCATCGGAGCGATCACCGAGGCGGTCGAGGCACTGACCGCTCGGGGCGAGCGGGTGGGCGTGCTCCAGGTCCGCCTCTACCGGCCGTTCCCGGTCAGCGCGTTCCTTGCGGCGCTTCCGCGGACGGTGACCCGTGTGGCCGTCCTCGACCGGACCAAGGAGCCCGGTGCCACAGGCGATCCACTCCTCCTCGATGTAATCGGTACGCTTACGATGTCGGACGAGAGGGTGATGCCCCTCGTGACGGGCGGCCGATACGGTCTCGCGTCGAAGGAGTTCACGCCGGCGATGGCGAAGGCGGTCTTCGACGATCTCGCCTCGTCGACACCGCGGCGGCGCTTCACGGTCGGCATCATCGACGACGTGTCACACACCAGCCTCCCGGTGGACACATCGTTCTCCACTGACGATGCCGACCTCCGAGCGGTGTTCTTCGGACTCGGGTCTGACGGAACGGTCGGAGCGAACAAGTCGACAGCGAAGATCGTCGGCGAGCTCGGTGGGATCGCTGCGCAGGGGTACTTCGTCTACGACTCGAAGAAGTCGGGTTCGATGACGGTCTCCCATCTCCGGTTCTCGCATCGGCCGATTCGCTCCACGTATCTCGTGGCTGATGCACACCTGGTGGCATGCCACCAGGTTGGTCTGCTGGATCGAGTCGACGTTCTGGCCATGGTCCGCCCCGGGGGCGTGTTCCTGCTCAACAGTCCCTACGCGCCCGAGCGCACATGGGACCGGCTTCCCGCCGACGTGCAGCGCCACATCATCGACAAGAAACTACGTGTGCACATCATCGATGGCCACCGGGTGGCCAGCGAGGTCGGGCTGCCCGGTCTGATCAGCACCGTGATGCAGGCCGCGTTCTTCCTCCTGACCGATCTCCTCGAACCCGATGTTGCCCTCGACGCGCTCCGCTCCTCCATTCGAAAGGCCTACGCACTGCTCGGTCCGCGCATCGTCGAGGCGAACCTCGCCGCAGTCGACCTCGCGGCGGAGCGCCTCGTCGAGCTCGAAACACCCGGCACCGTGTCCGGCCCGGCCCGGCGGCCGCTCGTCACGGCCGACGCCACCGAGTTCGTCCAGCGGGTCACCGCCCGCATCCTGGCGGGCGAGGGCGACCTCCTGCCGGTCAGCGCGATGCCCGTCGACGGGTCCTTCCCCACCGGAACTGCCCGTGTGGAGAAGCGCCGCCTCGCCACGGAGATCCCGGTGTGGGACACCGAGGTCTGCATCGATTGCGGGCGCTGCACGCTCGTGTGCCCGCACGCGGCGATCCGCATGAAGGTGCACGAGAATGCATCGCCTCCGGATGCGCCGGCCGGCCTGCTCACGAAGCCGTTCCGTTCCCATGACCATCCGGGGCTGCATCTCACCATCCAGGTCGCCCCGGAGGACTGCACGGGATGCGGTGTCTGCGTCGATGTGTGCCCGGCCCACTCGAAGTCGCAGGTGAAGCACAAGGCGCTCAACATGGAGCCGATCGAGGGGCGCCTCGACGCCGAGATCCGCAACTGGTCGTTCTTCCTCGACATGGCATCGGTGGAGCCCGGGCTGCTCGACCCGAGCACGGTCAAGGGTGCACAGTCG
>JANPDB010000131.1:0-3865 GCA_031431255.1 Acidimicrobiia bacterium
CCGGCGAATCACGCCGTGGCGGTACAGCGTGGTGACCCGCATCCGTCTGGTCGGGCGGGTGAGGTCGGGTCCCAGGAGCAGGATGAAGTCGGGATCACTGAATCGCTGTAACGACTCGTCGATGACGCGGGGTGTGAAGACCAGCACGCCCGGCCCGCCGCTCACGCCGACATGGCCCGGGTCGCCACGGCCGAGTTCGCCAAAGGCGAGAACGCCATCAACCATATGCGCGCTGAACGATCGGACGTTCAACGGACGACCGGCGATCGACACATTGGTCTGGCGGTACGTCTCACCGTCGAAGTCGATGTAGACCAAGTTCTCGTACGGAAACGGACCGGGGGTGCCGCCGTGCGCGTCGAACTCCATCGCGGAACCGTCGGGGTGGAAGCCCGTCAAACGGTCATGCCAGACGCCGACCATCGCATGGAGGTTGGCTCGGACGTCCATCTCGGGGACGCTCAACGCTGGCTGCCGAACTCGCTCTGGCGTTGCCCGGTCAGCACCATCGATGCCGCCTCGAGCTGACCCTTCTCGGCCGGAAACGCCTGCACCAGTCCCATCGCAAGATCGCGCAGCGATCTCCCGATGATGCCGTCGAGCGTAGCGTTCGACGTGCCGCAGGCCTTGAGCGCCGTGGTGCCGACGCGGAACGCAGCCTCGCACACCTGTCCCTTGGCGAGCCGCCACGACTTGACCTCCTCGGCCTTGGAGGTCGGCCGCGGTTCGGTCGCCTCCAGCCACAGCTGGCGGCGCATCCACAGCTTCGCCGTCTCGAGATCGGCCGTCATCTCACCGATGAGCTGCTGCTGAAACGGTGCCGTGCCGATCGATGCACCGGTGTCGGAAAAAGTTGTCGTTGCGAGATGGCCGAGCGCGTAGTCGTAGACCGCTTGGGCGGCGCCGAGATAGATGGCACCCACAGCAAGTTGGTTCCCGACGAACGAGCCGCGGCTGACCTGCGTCATCGTGATGAACGCGTTCGGTATGGCCAACGCGTTCTCTTCCGGGACAACGACGCCGTCGAGCACGATGCCGTGGTTCGCGCTCGCCCGCATGCCGAGCCCGTCCCACCGTGCCCGCTCGCTCACACCGATCGTGGCGCGGGGAACGATGAACAGCGAAAGGCCCGCAACGCCATCGACGTCGACGCGCTTCGCCGTGACGAGGTAGTTGTCCGCAACCCCGGTCGCGCAGCCGAAGGACTTCACGCCGTTGAGCGTCCAACCGCCGTCGACGTGTCGGGCCTCGGTGTTGATGGTGATGTTCGCACCCTCGGTCTTCCCTGACTCGGACGCGAAGTTGGCGAGCCATTGTCCGGCGCCCATGCCCCGCAGCACGCGTTCGGCGAATGCTCGGACCTGCAGGGCATCCTCGGCCGCGAACAGCCCGGCATCGAGCGCTTCGAGGGGTAGCAATCCGCGACTTGCGCTCGAGCAGTGGAAGAAGAACGCCAGCGCCGTGGATGGGCACGCGGTGCCCATCGCGAACGCCGCGGCGGTCAGGTCGCGGAGGCCACCGCCGAGACCTCCATAGCGTTCCGGTACGATCAGTCCGAGTAGGCCGGCATCGCCGAGGAGCCGGACGTGTGCGGGCGGAAACGTCGCCGTGCGGTCGGCCTCCTGCGCGGCCGCGGCAAGTGCCGGAAGGATCGCATCGACTAGGCCCGCCCGATCCACTTCCGAAGGGCTGAGATCGTCGATGAGACGGGCAGCGGTGACCATGGCCAGACGGTATCAGCCGCCCGTCACCACCGGTCGGGCCGCCGCCCGGGGGCGGCGTTCAAGTTCCGCGTTTGCGGAGTCTGCTGACGATCGAGGTCGTCGACTTCGGTCGGGCCTTCGCAGCCGATCGGCTCGTTTTAGCCTTCTTGGGTGCGGGCTCTTTCAGGGCAAGCCGGGACGGAGGTTTGCGGGTCGTCCTCTTCGCGCTCGTCCTCGGACTCGGACGGGTGGTCGGTGTCGGGCCGCCCTTGGGCGTAGACGTCGTCGTCGAACCCATCGTCGTCGAAGAGACGGGCGGCTCGACTGTCGTCGACGATCGGGGCGCCGAAGTTGTCGACGTGCTCGACCCGCTGCCGGCGCCAGCGGGCGGCGGTGCCGGCGGCACCACCGTCTCGACCACCGTGTTGACGGAGTCCGGAGTCCCGGGGCTCGGCGTGGTTGTCGGGTTGGGCGGCACGGGCCGTCGGTCGGGCGCCGTCGTCGTCGTGGTGGACGCTCCGGTCGTCGTGGTTGCCACGATGGTCGTGGCCGGTATCGACGTCGTGGACGTGGCCACCGTAGGCGGCACGGTCGTCGGCGCGACCGTCGTCGGCGCGACCGTCGTCGGCGCAACCGTCGTCGGCGCAACCGTCGTCGGCGCGAGGGTGGACGTGGTCTCGACCGTCGAGGTCGGCGCCGTCGTCGTAGGAGTCGTCGTCGTAGGAGTCGTCGTCGTGGGAGTCGTCGTCGTGGGAGTCGTCGAGGCAACGGTGGTGGTTGTCACAATTGACGTCGTCGGATTGGCCACGGTCGTGGGGGTCGCGGTGGTCGTCGTGGCCGCAATGGTCGACGTGGTTGCGGCGATGGTCGTCGACGTGGACGTCGTAGAGGTCGACGTGCTCGTCGATGTCGATGTCGATTTCGTCGTGGTCTGGCCGGGCACGTCACCCGGCGCCGCCGCGAACATGGGCAGCACCTGATGCTGCGCGCCGATGATCGGCACAGGATCCACTCCCAGCCATCCCTGGAGGATCGTCGCATAGAGCTGTCGGAAGTCGACCGACGACTTCAGGTTCCCGCCTCCGCCGGTCTCCGGGTCGCGGAGATCCAGCAGCGACGGGTACTCACCGTAGGCACCGCCCTTGACGTTGTCCCCGATCACGAGAGCGACGCTGCCGGCACCGTGGTCGGTGCCGAACGTGCCGTTCATCTCGGCCCGACGACCGAACTCCGAGTAGATCACGACAGTGACCCGACGGCGGTTTGTCGGCGAAAGCATCGAGAAGAACTGGTTCAGCGAGTCATCGATGTCCATCCAGAGGCCGGTATGCCATTCGACGCCGCTGCTGTTGGCCTTGCGCTGGTTCTCGTGGGTGTCGAAGCCGCCGGTGTCGGTGTGGATCACCCGAGTCCCGAGGTTCGCTCCGATGAGGTTCGCCGCCATCGTGAATTGACGCTTGAGACCCGACGAGCCCGAGACGATGCCGGTGTAGGCGTTGCTGACCACGGGAGCCAGGTCGAGCGCAGTTCCGCCGAGTTTGGACCAGTCATTGCCCAAAGCCCCGAGGGTCGTCTGCTGAGTCATCGCCCGCACGGCCACCGCAGCACGCTGGTCCCGACCCGACGTCGACGCCCCGAGTCGGTTCCCCTGCCACGGCGAGATCGCCAGCGCGTCTGACGAGAGACTGCGCAGCGACGGGTTCAGCGAACCGCCGGAGTTGACCGAGATCGCGCCGATCGACGTGAGCCCGGCGGTGTCGGCGAATCGCCCGAGCCATCCGCTCGGCGGCTTGTAGCCGACCGCGGATCCGGCCGCACCGGAACCACCCCACCAGTGTTCCTGCGACTCGAAGTGGCTGAAGTTCGCGTTGCTGTAGCCAACGCCCTGCACGACGGCGACCTTGCCCCCGCGATACCAGCCGGCAATGTTGGTCATGCCCGGATTGAAACCGATGTTCGCGTCGCCGACAAGAAGGGCATCGGCACGGTTCGGCGTTCCCGGCATCGGATAGGCGATCGACGAGGTCACGCCGTCGATCGTCTTGGTCCGGAGGGCGACGTACCGGTTGTACTCCGCAGCCGCGAGTGGGACAACCGTGTTGATGCCGTCATTCCCCCCTCCCAGATGGCGTCACGGTGTTCCTCTATCTGGGAGGGGGGAA
>JANPDB010000132.1:0-3559 GCA_031431255.1 Acidimicrobiia bacterium
CAGTCGCGGTCGAGCAACTCCGCCGTCCGCGCCGCGGCCGCACGTTCGCTCACCGTGCACAGTCGGTCGAACAGAGCGGCCGCATCGCGGTCGGGGTACCGCGCGCGGAGGATACCGACGACGGACGATCGCACGAACGCCGCCCGAGCCGTCACCACATTCCCCACATCTGCCCCTTCTGCCACACCGTTCCGAGGCGGTAACCCCGGACCCGGACCACCGCGTTCGCGCACCAGTGTACGGACACGCGCAAGCGCTTTCAGGAGTCGACCGGGCTGCCCCGTCGACGACGCTGCCATGCCTGCAGGCTGGCCAGAACGCCCCTGGTGGGAACCGACCAGATCGGCTCGGGCGCCACCCCAAATGGAGAGAGGAGTGCATTCGCGGCGAGGAAGCCACTGGTCACCGCCCGTTCCATCAGCGCTGTCGGAAAGGCGAGACGGACGTGGTCGCCGGCCAGGACCACCCGGGGATGCGGAGTCGTAGCCGGCAGCCGACCGGCGTAGGAACCCACCTCGAAGCTCGGGCAGTCGGCGCGCAGGAGCAGCCGCTCGTCGAGGATCTTCGCGTCACGGGTCTCCGGGTAGACGCCGCGCAACTGCTCCAGGAGATCACGCCGCACGAGTGCCTCGTCGTGGTGGTGCGAGACAGGGAGCGCGTAGGCGTGCAATTCGACGACGCTGCCACCGGTGCGGCGGGCCCAGCTCCGGGCCTCGTCCTGATAGCGGTGGACGCACGAGATGTTGTCGAGGATGCCGAGCGCCGCAGTCCCGGCGAACGGCGCCCGGTCCGCGTGCACGTCCCGATCGAGCCACAGCCGGAGCACGGCGAACGGCGGTGCCTGGCGGCGAGTCGCCACGTTGGCAAGCCACTCGGTTTCGCCCTGACCGATCCACGGGTTGGTGTCGACGATCCCGCGCAGCGCGTCGACGTTGGTCGCCAGCACCACCGCCTCTGCGTCGCCCGGCTCCGGGAGCAGGTCGACCGGATCTCCGACCGTGATGCGGACCCCGAGCGATTCGGCGTAGCGCTGCAACGGGACCCACACCGCCTCACCGAACGGACCGTCGAGGACATCGAAGAGGATCCCCTCGGCCGACCCGCAGAAGTAAAGGTGGAACATCATCAGCATCTCGCCCGCCGACATGACCTCCTCGGGGTTGAAGAACGAGTGGGCGAACACCTCGAAGAGCATCCGTCGGGCGGCGGCCGGGAAGTTGACCTGGTCGAGATACTCCTTGGCGCTGATCCCGTCGAAGCGGGCATAGGTGTCGTCGCCGTCAAAGGCCAGCATCTCCGCGGCGGCGTCGCCGTTGATGCCGCGCAAGCCGGCAAGGTTCAGCGTTGGTGTGCGTTTGACGAGTACTGCGAGGTTCAGCGGCGGCGTCGCCGGCAGCGAGGCGAACGATTGGAACGCACCGTTCGGGCCGTAGAGCGGATAGTCATCGCACGCGCGGAGGAACGACAGCGACGGATCGACCCGGCGAAGCAGGGCACGCGCGTTGTAGTACTGCCGGAAGAACGCGTGGAACCCCCGCTCCATCTGGATCGGGCCGCTACCGGCGGCAGCGTTGAGCGTGTCGGGCCACGAGGAGAGCCGTCCACCGAGGACCGGCCCGGCCTCCCGGAGCGTTACGACCGCGCCGCGCTCAGCCAACGACACCGCGGCGGCCATCCCGGCCAGCCCACCGCCGACGACGGTGACCCGCAGGCTTGCGTCGGCGCCGAGTCGTGTCGGCCGTCCAGCGACGTCGGGGCCGACTATCTGCACGGCGCGGCGGTCGCGGCCGCCCGGAGCGCGGGTCACGGGTGGGTCGCCGCCGGACGGCGGGCGAGGAACGAATGCACGATGTCCTTCTGCCACCCGTCCATCGGCTCGGTGTGCACGTCGTCGAAGCCGTGACGCCGGAGGCGGTCCTCGAACTGCGGCCGGCCGTCGAAGTCGAGCACGCTGCGCCACAGGTAGCGGTAGATGCGGGTGTGCCGGGCAGCGATGAAGCCCGACGGGATGATGATTCCCCACGCGACCGTTGTCCACGTGCCCTTCGACCGGGGCGAATGGGCCACCGAATACTCGTGGAAGCAGATCGGCGCACCCGGCTTGAGCAGCGGCAGAAGCCGGTCCAGGCACTCGTCGGCGTCGGGCATGTTCCGTATCCCGTACGCCATCAGGATCCCGTCGAGGGCCAGTTCTTCCGGGGCCACGCCGAATGCCCCGGCGACAGCAGCCGCCGGATCCATGGCGTCACCGTGGACGAAGCGCACGCCGGCCTGACGCAACGCCGGCTTGGCCCGAGCGAGGTCGAGCATGCCGGCCGAGGCGTCAAGTCCGACGATCTCGGCGTGGGGATAGTTGGCCAGGAGCCCGGACGTGGAGAGCCCCGTCCCGCAGCACAGATCGAGCAGCCGCATGCCGCGCCCACCGTTGGCGAGGTCGAGCCGGGCCGCGGACAGCGCCAAGTGCTCGACGTAGCCGGGGTTGCGTTTGACCAGCAGGTCGTAGTGCCCGGCCACCACGTCGAAATCGGCGGGAACCTCGCGTTTGCGCGAACGGAGCGAGCGAGAAGACGTGGACACTGGCGACGAAGGTAGTGGTTCGACTCACCTACCCCGGCGAGCGATGACATCCGACGACACGGCACGTCGTCCCGGGCGGGGTCGGACGTCCCCGGGCCACCAGTCCAACGACCTTTCTCGGGCACTTCGCCCGACCCTTGTTGCAATCTCGTGAATCGCCGCCAAGTTCTGATTGCTGCACCCTGTTCAGCCCGTTAACGTCACGTGGGACCAAACCCGGTCCGCGACACCGCTTCTGCGGAGTGCGGGCCTCTACATCACACCCTCGGAGGGTCAAACTCCATGAAGATCACCCGCAAAGCCGTTGCCGGCGTCGCGATGGCCAGTGCTCTTGCACTGATCGCCGCCCCGGCCGCGCAGTCGCAGGAGCCGAAGTCCGTCGCCCTCATGTTCGACTTGACCGGTCGTGGCGACAAGTCGTTCAACGACGCGGCTGCCGCCGGCCTCGACAAGGCCAAGACCGAGTTCTCCGGTCTCAAGGCCACCGAGTCGGTGCCGTCGGGCGCCGACGGTGACCGCGCCGAGCGCCTCAAGACCGTCATTGCCGCCAAGAACGGTCTGATCATCTGCATCGGCTTCCTCTGGACGCCGGACTGCTCCAAGGGCGCCAAGGCCAACCCCACCATCGCGTTCGCTTCGATCGACGATGCCCTCTCCGATCAGGATGAGGGAGCCACGAAGGGTGGGCCGCTGGCCAACACCGCCGGCTACCTGTTCTCCGAGCAGGAGGGCTCGTACCTCGTCGGCTACATCGCCGGTCTCACGACCAAGACCGGCAAGGTCGGCTTCATCGGCGGCGTCGAGATCGACCTCATCAAGAGGTTCGAAGCTGGCTTCGAAACCGGTGCCAAGGCGGCCAAGAAGAACATCAAGATCACCCAGAAGTACGCCTCGGCACCGCCGGACTTCTCCGGCTTCACCGACGTTCCGAAGGGCAAGGCCATCGCCGCCGCCATGTACAAGTCGGGCATCGACGTGATCT